>NZ_QSFR01000009.1:0-91081 GCF_003467925.1 Collinsella sp. AM43-1
GATGAATATGGGAGGTGTTCGGATGAAGTTGCCAATCAAGGATCGCACGCGAGAAAAATTGCGGACGGTCCGCGGCGCGAGTATTACAATGAAGACCCGTAAGATGTGGATAAACAACTTCTACGGGAAGCGCAGGTAACTCAATATGACCAAGCATGTGTTCGTAACCGGTGGCGTGGTTTCGTCCCTGGGCAAGGGTATCACCGCGGCCTCGCTGGGCCGTCTGCTCAAGTCGCGTGGCTACAAAGTAACGATGCAGAAGGCCGACCCGTATCTGAACGTCGACCCCGGTACCATGAGCCCGTTCCAGCATGGTGAGGTCTTTGTAACCGAGGATGGTTACGAGTCCGACCTGGACCTGGGTCATTACGAGCGCTTTATTGATGAGAACCTGACCCGCGATTCCAACTTTACGACCGGTGCCATCTACAAAAGCCTAATCGCCCGCGAGCGTCGCGGCGACTTTTTGGGCGGTACCGTGCAGGTGATTCCTCACGTCACCAATGCCATTAAGGACAAGTTTCGCCGCATCGAGGAGCAGACCGGCTCCGATGTAGTCATCACCGAGCTGGGCGGCACGATCGGCGACATCGAGTCCCAACCGTTTGTCGAGGCCATCCGTCAGTACCGCAAGGAGGCCGGCTCCGAGAACGTCTGCTACATCCACGTGTCGCTCGTTCCCTATATTGCCGCCGCCCACGAGGTCAAGACCAAGCCCACGCAGCATTCCGTCAAGGAGCTCCGCAGCTTTGGCATCCAGCCCGATATCATCGTGCTGCGCTCCGACCACCATATCGATGACGCTATCCGCGGAAAGATCGCAAGCTTCTGCGACGTCGACACCGATTGCGTCTTTACCAATGAGGACTGCGCGAGCATCTACGACGTGCCGCAGCTGCTTGCCGAGCAGGACTTTGACCTGCGTATTTGCGAGCGCCTGGGCCTGGACCCGCGTGAGCGCGACATGAGCGAGTGGAATGAGTTCCTGCGTAAGCAGAACCATGCCAACCATCACGCCGATAAGGTTAAGATTGCCGTCGTGGGTAAGTACACGCAGCTGCCCGATGCGTACCTGTCGGTTATCGAGGCCCTGCACCATGCGGGCGTCTTCTACGATCGCCATGTGGACGTCCAGCTGGTCGACGGCGAGAGCCTCGACGAGCAGAATGTCTCCGAGGTTCTGGGCGACGCCTCGGGCATCCTGGTCCCCGGCGGCTTTGGCAAGCGCGCCCTGGAGGGCAAGATCCTCGCGGCCGAGTTTGCCCGTGAGCACAAGATTCCGTATCTGGGCATTTGCCTGGGTATGCAGGTGGCCGTGTGCGAGTTCGCCCGCAACGTCGTCGGCCTTGCCGGCGCCAGCTCCTCCGAGTTCGATCCGGACGGCCCGTTTAGCGTCATCGATCTGATGAGCTCGCAGGAGGACGTGACCGAGAAGGGCGGCACCATGCGTCTGGGCGCCTATCCGTGCAAGCTCGCCGCCGATACCCTCGCTCGCGAGGCATATGGCGAGGATCTCGTCTACGAGCGTCACCGTCACCGCTTTGAGTTTAACAACGCCTTCCGCGACCAGCTTGAGGACGCCGGTTTGGTTATCTCGGGTCTGTCGCCCGACGAGCGCCTGGTCGAGATGGTCGAGCTGCCGCGCGACGTGCATCCTTGGTATGTGGCAACCCAGGCTCACCCCGAGTTCAAGAGCCGTCCGACCAACCCGCAGCCGCTGTTCCGAGAGTTCGTGCGTGCCTCGATCGGTCAGCACGAGGGTGTCGATCGCCTGCAGGTGACGCCCATGAACCTCGCTACGGACTAAGGGTGCCGGCGAACAAAGAACATACCGAAGCTACTCCCTCGTCGCTTGCCGTGGCGGCGGGGGAGTATCTCGATTACCTCGCGGTCGAGCGGGGTTTGGCGCGCAACACGATTGCGGCCTATCGTCGTGACCTGACGACGTACTGCGCGTATCTGGAGCGGGCGGGCATCATGTCTTTTGATGAGGTGACTCGTCAGGTCGTGGAGGGCTTTGTCGCCGACCGTCGCGATGGGGGCTATTCCGATGCCTCGGTGGAGCGTGCGCTTGCGGCCGTGAAGGGCCTGCATGCCTTTTTGGTGCGCGATGGGATTGTGGCCCAAAATCCAACGGCGGCGTTGCGCCTGCCTAAAAAGGCTGAGCGTTTGCCGGAGTATCTATCGGTGGAGGATGTCTCGGCGCTGCTCGATCAAGACTTCCCCGAGGGCGAGATGGGCTTGCGCGACCATGCCATCTTGGAAGTGCTCTACGGATGCGGCTTGCGTGTGAGTGAGTTGGTGGGGCTCGATGTGGGCGATATCCATATCGACGATGGCTTTGTGCTCGTTCGCGGTAAGGGCTCAAAGGAACGCCTGTCCCCGTTGGTGGGAAGCGCGGCGCGAGCTCTGACGCGCTATATAACTAAGGGGCGTTCTCGCTTGGCGGCCCATGCCCACGGAACCGAGACCTCGGCGGTCTTTTTAAATAAGAACGGCCGCCGTCTGTCGCGCCAGGGCATCCATGCCATCTGTGAGCGCTACGGGCGCCAGGTGGGGCTGGTGGGACTCCATCCCCATACGCTGCGTCACTCCTTTGCCACCCATATGCTTGCGGGCGGTGCGGACCTCCGTGTGCTACAGGAGATCTTGGGACATGCCGATATATCGACCACGCAGGTCTACACGCATGTCGATCGTACGCAACTGACCGAGGTCTATCTGGCGGCGCACCCGCTGGCACATCGTTAACACATCGCTGGCCTGCATATCTATAGGTATTTGGGGACGGGCCCCAGATTGCCGCGGCGTGCTTTTGCGCGCGCATGGGCAATCTGGGGCTCGTCCCATTTTTCGCTAGACACCGACGCGGCGGTGGGCCGTGTGTACCGTGGGTGGGGGAGTTTGGGGGCGATGTGAACGGCGTGTAAAGGGACGTAAAAATCGCCTCAAGGTCAACTTGAAGGTTGAGGTTCGCGGGCGTGGTTCTACAGGTGGCATCCCGCCTTTGCTGCAAACACAACATATTGTGTTTTCGAACATATGCTCGGGGGTGTTTTACAACATATTGGGGGTGGAATGGTGGGGAGGGGTGGGGGAAGGGGTGGGGAAAGGTGTTGAAAAATGGGGCGGTTCCCCATATTATTGATGACGTCGACAGGCGGGGTGGTTCCCCGCGTACGTGCCATCTGAGTAACCGAGGGGAGGGCGCACATGGGAATGACTGGTGCATATGAGCGCAATCTCGATGCAAAAGGTCGTCTGTCCCTGCCTGCACCCCTTCGCGAGGAGCTTGGAGAGCACGTTCGCGTGTTCAAAGCCCTGGATGTCGATGCTCTGTACGTGTTCTCTGCCGAGGCCTTCGATAAGTGGGTCGAAGGACTCTTCGCGGGTCGTGAGGGCCACGAGGGTTTTAACCCGCGCGACATCAACGACCAGAAGCTCATGAGGGCGATCAACAAGCGCACCACGTCGATGGACGTGGACAGCGCCGGTCGTATCGGTCTTTCTGAGTCTCTCCGCAAGCAGGCGAACCTCGACCGCGAGGTCACGGTTGTGGGCAACTACGACCACCTTGAGGTTTGGGATCGCGCCGCGGCCGATGAGGACGATGACGATGAGGCCCTGCTGGACCTCTTCTTCTCGTAAGGGCAAGGCACGGGTAACGGATGGAGCGTGGGATCTTGACACAAGAATATCGGCATGAACCTGTCATGCTCGGCGAAGTGCTTGAGTCGCTGCAGCTAAAGAGCGGCTCCGTCGTCTGCGACTGCACCCTTGGCGGTGCCGGCCATTCGGTAAAGATGGCCGCGCAGGTGGGGGAGACCGGCCTTTTGCTCGGCGTCGATCAGGACGACATGGCCCTCGAGGCCGCTGGCGCCCGTCTGGACCGCGAGGTTCCCGGCGTACCGCACCAGCTGCTGAAGGGCAACTTCGGCGACTTGGACGAGCTGCTTTGCTCGGCCGAGGTGCCCGGGGTCGATGGCTTCCTGTTCGATTTGGGCGTTTCGTCACCGCAACTCGATATCCCTGGCAGGGGCTTTTCGTATAACGAGGACGCCCCATTGGACATGCGGATGGATCCGGGCAATAACACCTTAAACGCAGCTGAGGTCATCAACACCTATAACGAACACGACCTCGCCCGGATTCTACGCGTCTACGGCGAAGAGAAGTTCGCCTCGCAGATCGCGCGCGAGATCGTGCGCCGCCGCGAGCAAGAACCGATCGAAACCACCGGCCAATTTGTCGAGATCATCAAGGCGGGTATCCCAGCTGCCGCTCGTCGGCATGGTGGACACCCGGCCAAGAAAAGTTTCCAGGCCATTCGCATCGAGGTCAATCACGAGCTCGATGTGCTCGAACGAGGGCTTGATGCCGCCACCAGGTGGCTCAACCCGGGCGGACGTATCTGCGTCATTTCGTATCACTCGCTCGAGGACCGTATCGTAAAGAACCACTTTAAGGAGATGAGCCAGGGGTGCACGTGTCCGCCGGAGATTCCGGTGTGCGTGTGCGGCAACGTGCCGATACTCAAGGTCATCACCCGCAAACCCCTGGTTGCCCAGCCTGATGAGGTTGAGCGCAACCCTCGGGCGAGATCAGCCAAAATCCGCGTGGCGCAGCGTCTGTAGGCGCGACCGCGCGATATTGGACCTCCCGCTCGCACCATAAACGAAGCTTAAACACACTACCAACGTACTCGGGATGGGAGGCGGCATATCATGGGCTACAACACTTCAAACGCAGCACTCGCCTATGATATGAACGCCATGCCCGCCTATCGTGAGACGCCGCAGGCCCCCGTTGCTCCCCGTGAGCAGCGCACGCCGCGCTTTGATGTCTACACGGGCGCGGGCCGTCAGGCAAACCAGGCGGTAAGCCCGGTTTTCATGAGCGTTCTTAAAACGTTTTGCATCATTGCGGCTATCTTCATGACGATCGGCGTCGCCCGCGTGGCGCTCGCCGGCGTTACGGCCCAGGTGCTCAACAGCAACGCCGAGCTTACCAACACGCTCGAAAAGGCGACCGATGAGAGCTCCGACCTGGAGGTCATGCATTCGGTCTATGGCGCCGACACGCGCATTCGCGACCTTGCGGGCGCTTATGGCATGGTGGAGCCCAGCGAGAGCGTTACACTTGACTTTTCGCAGGATGCAGCCGCGGGCGCCAACGCGACCGCGACCGCTCAGTAGCAAGACGGTAGCTGAGTATGACAAATGACTATCGCCGCGGTTCCGATGGGGGCCGCGGTTCTGGACGTCCCTCGTCGCGGGGACGTTCTGGTTATCAAGGAACGGGTCGGCAATCTTACAACGCCGGGCAGTCCCGTGGCAACGACCCGGCGTCGCGACTTCGCGGCTCGGGCGGCCCTCAAGTGCATAACACTAGGTCGCGCAAGAGTTCGTCGACCGAATGGCTCACAGGCACGCCGCTGCCTCGCCGCAAAGCCGTCATGGGATTCATTGGGCTTGGCTTGGGCTTGGGCGTCTTTCGCCTTGCCGACTATCAAATTGTCGAAGCCGATAAACTGCGCGAGCGTGCCGATGCGCGTCGCCTGCTTGCGCAGACCCTCTATGCCAAACGTGGCACCATCTACGACCGCAACGGTAACGTGCTGGCGTCGTCGGTCGAATGTCGCAACATCGCTGTGAACCCGCAGCTTGTCGAGGATGTTGACAAGACGGTGTCGGCGCTGGTCAAGGCAACTGGAATCGATAAAAAGACCTGCCGCAAGCTCGTTGAGTCCGATGGAACCTGGGTGTATATCAAGCGCCAGGTGGACGAAGACGATGCTGTGGCGCTGGAGAAGAAGAACCTGCCCGGCGTGCTTTTTGAGCAGGCCATGAAGCGCGTATATCCATACGGCAATCTGGCATCGCAGGTGCTGGGTGTAGTGAATGTAGACAACGACGGCTTGACTGGTCTCGAAAAGCAATACAACAAGCTTCTAACCGGCACGAACGGTTCTCTCGTACGCGAGCGCGCGAGGGACGGCAGCTATATCGCGGGCGGTGCCTATAAAAAGGTGGCTGCGGTCGACGGCGTTGATCTCGTGACGACGCTCGACGTCAATATCCAGCGTGCGGCCGAGGATGCCCTGGCAGAGGCTGTCGAGAAGACAAAGGCCAAGAACGGCTCGGCGCTGGTCACCGATCCTACGACAGGCGAGATCTTGGCAGCCTGCTCGTATCCGACCTACGACCAGACCAATTTGGAAAACGCCAAGACCGAGGATATGAACCTGCGCCTGGTCACCGACGCCTACGAGCCCGGCTCGGTCTTTAAGACGCTCGTGGCGGGCGCCGGCTTCGACTTGGGTGTCGTGCGGTCGAGTACGTCGTTTGAGGTGCCGGCGAGCATCAAGGTGGGCGACGATACCGTCACCGATGCCGACAAGCGCGACTACGCCATGACCATGGATGTGCGCGAGATGATGCGCCGTTCGTCCAACGTGGGATTTGTCCTGGTGGGGCGCAAGATCGGTGCCGACGACTTTGCCGCCTATGTGGACAAGTGGGGCATCGGTCACAGCTCTGGTGTCGATTTTCCGGGCGAGAGCCTGGGCATCGTCAAGGAGCGTGACCAGTATGACGGCGCCACGCTGGGCTCGATGAGCTTTGGACAGGCGCTGTCTGTCTCACCGATTGAGATCGCACGTGCCGTGGGCGGCATCGCCAACGGCGGCGTGATGATGACCCCGCACTTCTATAAGTCCAGCAAAGGCGACGAGAAGGACTGGGGCGAAGGCGAGCGCGCGATTTCGGAGGACGCCGCATCCCAGGTGACATCGTGCATGCAGACGGTCGTGTCGGAGGGAACGGGCGTTGGCGGCGCGGTTGACGGCTATGACGTGGCGGGTAAGACCGGTACGGCCGAACGTGCCGACGAGAACGGCGGCTACCTCAAGGAGAACTACATGTCGTCCTTTATGGGCTTTGCACCGGCACAATCGCCCAAGGTGCTGTGCTATATCACGCTCGACGGAACGCCGAGCGGCTCAGATGCCGCTGCGGTGCCGTTCCAGTCCATTATGGCCAACGCGCTCGACGTGCTGGGTATCCCACACACGAAGTAGGGGGTTACAATCTTTGGGGCGTGGTTTGTTGTCCCATATGAGGGGTGTTCACATGCCCTGCACCACGCATGCGCGGCGCTGGGATACAATACGCCGATAGCATTATTTAGGTTTACAGGGGAGCTGCAATGATAGAGATCGCCGTCAACAACCTCGCGGCCGCAACAGGGGCCCGAACCGTGACGGGAGAAGTCGATCGGGTATGCCGCGGGTGCGTTATCGACTCGCGCCAGGTCGAGGAAGGGACGATTTTCGTCGCCTTTCCCGGTGAAAACGTCGACGGCAATGATTTTGCTTCCCGTGCCGTCCAGTCGGGTGCCGGCGCCGTCGTGATGACGCGTGAGCCCGAGGCCGAGCTGGTCTCGCTGGCGCAGGACAAGGGCTGTGCCATCTTGCTGACCGATGATCCCGAGGAGTTTCTGCTGCGTTTGGCGCACGCGTATCGCCTGGAGCTTGGCTGCCTGGTCGTTGGCATTACCGGTTCCATCGGCAAGACGACGACCAAGGACGTTCTCGCCGCTGTGCTCGCCAAGCGCTATCGTGTCTGGGCCACCAAGGGCAATTTCAATAACCTGATCGGCATGCCGCTCACGGTGCTTTCCGCTCCGGCCGATACCGAGGTCCTGGTGCTCGAGATGGGCATGAATCATTTCCACGAGATCGAGCGCCTGTCCCAGTCCGCCAATCCCAACCTTGCCATCGTGAGCAAGATCGGCACCTCTCATATCGGCATTTTGGGCAGCCGCGAGAACATCGCCCGCGCTAAGGCCGAGATTGTCCAGGGCATGTGCGCCGCCGGCGACTATTTGCCGCTGCTGGTTTTGGGCGGCGAGGACGATTTTACGCCGTTCATTCGCGATACGTTCGCCCAGCCTGCTGGTATCGACGTGATGCTGGCCGGTGTCTCTGACGATGATGAGGTCCGCGCCCGCGACGTTCGCGTTGATGACGAGGGCCGTCCGGTCTTTACGCTCGATTTTGGTCAGGGCGAGACAATCGATACCATGCTTGCCATCCCCGGCGTGCAGTCCGTTCCTAATGCCGTTAAGGCCGCCGCGGTTGCCTATCGCCTGGGCGTGACGCCCGAGCAGATCGATGCTGCCTTTAGGGGTCTTACGATCACCGGGCACCGCCAGGAGATCAAGCGCGCCAAGAGCGGTGCACGCATCATCGACGATTCCTATAACGCCAGCGCCGAATCGATGGCAGCCGGCCTCGATCTGCTGTGCTCGCTTTCATGCACGGGGTCTCGCATGGCGATCCTGGGCGAGATGGGCGAGATGGGCGATGAGGCTCCTCGCATGCATGAGCTCGTGGGCGCCTATGCCGCCGCCAAGAAGCTCGACATGCTGGCGTGCGTGGGTGGTGAGCTGGCCCAGCTTATGGCCGATGCCGCGCGCATGATGGGCATGGACGAGGACCGCATCCAGGTGTTCTCCGATTATCAGCAGGTGCTCGACCGCATGGGCGGCGCGCTTGAAAAACATGATGTTGTACTGGTCAAGGGTTCCCGCTTTGTTGAGCTCGACCGCTTTGTGGAAGGTGTGTGCTAGCCCATGTTCGGCAATCCCTCGTATCCAACGTATCAGGCTTTTTTGGGGCTTGGCATCGCCGCAGCCATTGCGCTGCTGCTCATGCCGTGGTGGATTAAGCTGCTCAAGGTCGAGGGTATCGGCCAGCAGGTTCGTGCCGACGGCCCCAAGCGTCATTTGGTTAAGCAGGGAACGCCCACCATGGGTGGCGTTGTCATCCTCGTCGCGATCTCGCTGACCTGCCTGCTGATGGGCAAGCTCACCACCGAGCTCGTGCTCGTGCTGCTCGCCACGCTGGCGACCGGCGTGCTGGGCCTGATCGACGATCTGACCTCCGTTACGCATGGGCGCTCGCTCGGTCTGACGCCGCATGCCAAGATGATCGGCCTAACCATTATCTGTGTCACCTTTACGGTGCTTGCCGTCAACTGGTGCGGCGTCGCCCCCGAGATTCGTTTTCCCGGCGGCCTGACGATCGACCTTGGCGTGCTTTCGACCACCATCTGCGGCCTTTCGTTCCCGTGGCTCTATATTGTCTTTTGCTGGCTGATGATCGCTGGTCTTTCCAATGCCGTGAACCTGACCGATGGCCTTGACGGTCTTGCTGGCGGCACCTCCATGATTGCCATGCTCGCCATGGCTGCCATGGCGTTTTTGCACGGAGACGTGAACCTGTCCATCTTCTGCACCGCGTGTGCCGGTGCCTGCTTGGGCTTTCTGTGGTTCAACTGCTATCCGGCGAGCATCTTTATGGGCGATACCGGCTCGCTTGCTCTGGGCGCCGCGTTTGCCTGTACGTCCATCATGACTAACACCGAGGTCGTCTCCCTCATCATCGGCGGCCTGTTTATCGTTGAGACTCTGTCGGTCATGATTCAGGTTGTCTACTTCCACTTTACGCACAAGCGCGTCTTCCTTATGGCGCCCATCCATCATCATTTCGAAAAGAAGGGCTGGGCCGAGACCAAGGTCGTCATCCGTTTTTGGATTATCGCTGCGGCCTTTGGTGCCGTTGGCCTTGCTCTGTTCTTCCAGTTGGGATAGTGGTCTTTCATGCCTCTTGCTGATGTCTTTAGCCTGCTCGTTTTGGGTCAGGGCAAATCCGGTCTCGATGTCGCCCGCTGGGCGCTGGCACATCCAGAGCGCGTAAGCGCCGTTACCGTGTATGGCGGCGGCACCTCTGAGCCCAATGACGCCACGCGTGCGCTCGAGGCTGCTGGCGCGTCGTTTGTCTATGGGACCGAACAGGTCGAGGGCGCCTATGACGTATGCGTGACGTGCCCGGGCATCTCGGAGTTCTCGGGCTTCTTTAAGGCCGGGCGCGAGCATGCCGCCCAGATTATGGGTGAGCCCGAGTTTGCCTATCGCCTGTCGCCCGATAACTGGATTGCCATCACGGGCACCAACGGCAAGACGACCACCACGTCGCTGACTGATTATCTGCTCAAGGCTGCCGGCGAGGCCAGCGTAGCTGTCGGCAACATCGGCGAGCCGCCGGTCAACGAGATTGACGGACGAGCCCACAACGAGTGGTTTGTGGCTGAGCTCTCGAGCTATCAGATTGCTACGACCACCGAGCTCCACCCTCGCGTGGCGGTGCTGCTCAACATCACTCCCGACCACTTGGGCTGGCATAAGAGCCATAAGAACTATGCGCTTGCCAAGATCAAGCTGTTTGACAATATGGTCGATGACGATCTGGTGGTTGTCGACGTCGAAGACGCCGGCATTCACGAGTTCGATGAGTACATCTATACGCCGGGTCGCCGCATCTGCAAGGTCGCTTTTGACGAGCCCGAGGGTGCAGATGCCGCCTTTGTGCGCGACGGCAAAATGGTCGTGCGCCTAAAGGGCGTCGAGACTCAGCTTGTCGCCACGTCCGAGCTCAAGATCTCGGGCCATCACAATGTCATCAATGCCTTATGTGCCGCCACGGCTGCTCTGGCCGTCGGTGCCGATGTCGATGGTGTCCGCCGCGGTCTGGCCTCGTTCCAGCCGCTCGAGCATCGCGTGGAGCCGTGCGGCGAGATTGACGGTGTGCGCTACGTCAACGATTCCAAGGCGACCAACACCGACGCGGTCGAGAAGGCGCTGACGGCATTTCCCGATGACGACGTGATCTTGCTGCTCGGCGGCCACGATAAGGGCACGCCGCTCACGGACTTCGCGCGCGTTGTTATGGATAACGTGCGCTCGGTCGTCTGCTTTGGCGATGCGCGCGAGCGCTTCACCGCCGCTATGGACGAGGCCGATGTCGATGGCGATGTGGATATCGCCCAGGCGGATGACCTACGCGATGCCGTGGACGTTGCTCGTTCGCTGTCGAGCCGTGGCGACGTGATCTTACTTTCTCCTGCCTGCTCTTCGTTCGATGAGTTCTCGGGCTATGAGGAGCGCGGCCGCGTGTTTAAGGACTATGTGGCCCAGCTTGCCGCTGCAGCGAAATCGCAAATGGAATAGGGGTTGCCGGTGAGAGAGGAGAGCCCCCGACAAGGTATGAGGAGGCCCGACTCGGACCGTGCTTCCTCGCGGCGTAGCACACCGCGTTCCGGTCGCGGCGGGCAGTCGTTTAGCGAACGCTATATTGCCGGCGTTCCCGCCCGCATCATGCGCCCCCGTCTGATATTCATGGCCTGTCTGTTTATCTTGGTGTGTTTTGGCCTGCTGATGGTGTACTCGGCGTCTTCGGTCGAGGCGCTGCACGAGAATGGCTCAGCGACGTTTTTTCTGGGTCGACAGGCTGCGTTTGCCGTGGTCGGTGTTCTGGCGCTGATTGCCATCGTGCGCGTTTTGCCGGACAGCTGGTTTGGGGAGGATGTGCTCAGGATCTTCCTCATAGGCATGATAGGGCTACTGTTTCTGGTGTTCTTGGTGGGCAGCGGCAGCCGTGGCGCCACGCGCTGGCTCAACATCGCCGGCATTCAGTTCCAGCCTTCCGAGTTTTTAAAGCCATTTGCCATTGCGTATTCGGCCATCATGCTTGATCGCTTTTTTTCGCCCGGTGGCAACATCAACGAATTCCTTCGCAAGATGGGCATCTACCTGGGCATTCCGCTCTTTCTGATCTTTATCCAGCCCGATTTCGGTACCGTCCTGATCATCCTGCTGACCCTCATGTGCATGGCGTTGTTTGCGGGTCTCGACCCCAAATTTATCATCGGCGTGATAATCTTCGGCATTCTCGTGATCGTGATTGCGCTTGTTGCAGAGCCGTACCGTATGGTGCGTATTCAGGTTGCCTTGAACCCTTGGGCCGACGAGTATGGTGACGGCTATCAGGCCACGCTTGCCATCATGGCCTTTGCCTCGGGCGGTCTGTTCGGCCGTGGCATCGGCAACTCAACCATGAAGTACTCGTATCTGCCCGAGGCGCACAATGACTACATCCTGGCCATCATTGGCGAGGAAGTCGGTTTTGTCGGAACCGTGCTGTTCTTCTTGGTGTTTGCGATGCTGATCTACTCGGCGTTTCGCATTGCCGAGCAGGCGACCGATCGTCGGGGCGCGCTCATGGCGTCTGGCTCCGCGGTCATTCTCGCGGTGCAGTTTTTGATCAATGCGCTGGGCATCCTCAACGTGTTTCCCATGACGGGCAAACCGTTGCCGTTTATTAGCTACGGCGGTTCGTCGATTATTGTGTCGCTTATGCTTGCCGGTCTGATCCTGCGCGTTTCGTACGAGAGCGCCCGTCGCGATGAGTACGACCGTCGCCGCGAGAGCTTTGCCGTTATGGATGAGAGTACCGCCGGCGTGCCCCACGTACGCGGCGAGCGATCTTCGCGTAACGGCTTTACCGTTCTGGATGGCTCTGCGACCGAGCCGGCAGCCCGTCCGCGTCAGCGAACGGCGCCGCAAGGTCGTCCGCAGCGCCCCAGCCCTCGCAGCGCGGGCGGCGGATATAATCGAATCGATTTGAACTCGGACCCGTCGGCGCGTTTGCGCACCGACGACCAGGGACCGCGTGTACGAAGGGACTACCATGACCGATAAGATGACCGTTGCTATTGCAGCCGGCGGCACGGCAGGACACATTAACCCCGCGCTCGCTTTGGCCGAGGAGCTGCATGACCGTGGCCACCACGTTGTGTTCGTGGGCCAGTCGCGCAAGCTCGAGGGTCGTCTGGTCCCCGAGGCTGGGTTTGATTTTGTGCCCATTACGGTCACGGGCTTCGACCGCTCCCGTCCCTGGACGGCGCTGACCTCGCTGTGGCGTGTCAACAAGGCCAAGCGTGCGCTCGCCAGTCATTTCTCAAAGGTCGGCAAGCCCGATGCTGCCATCGGTTTTGGTGCCTATGTCGAGGTTCCGCTGCTGGGGTGGTGCAAGGGCGCAGGCGTTCCGTATCTGCTACATGAGCAGAACTCTGTTCCGGGCCTGGCCAACAAGATGATGAACTCCCACGCCGCTCGCGTGTGCATCTCGGTGCCGGCAGCGCGCTCGGTCTTTGAGCGCGAAGGTGACCCTGACCACGTGCTCATGACCGGCAACCCCGTACGTCGCTCGGTGATCGAGGGCGATCGCGCTCGCGGCCGCAAGGCACTTGGCGTTCCCGAGGACGCTACGCTGCTGCTCGTCTTTGGCGGTTCACTCGGCGCCCAGCACCTCAACGAGCGCGTGGCTTCGCTCAAAAACGAGCTGCTTTCGCGCAAGAACCTCTATGTGTTGCATTCGACGGGTGCCGACGGCTTTGAGGAGACCGAGCGCGCTTTGGCGCTGACGCTCGAGGAGGCGAAGCGTTACCGCGTCCAGCCTTACATCGACAACATGGGCGACATGCTGGCTGCTGCCGATTTGGTGCTATCGCGTTCGGGAGCATCGAGCGTGGCCGAGATCGCTGCGCTCGCCGTGCCTTCGGTGCTCGTGCCGTACCCGCATGCGACGGCCGACCACCAAACCACCAATGCCCGTTATCTGGTCGACGCCGGGGCCGGCGTGCTCTGCGCCGATGCCGATATCGACGGTTCTGCCTTTGCCGATGAGCTGCTGCACCTGGTCGATGACGCGGCGGCGCGCGACGCCATGCGTCAGGCGGCGCGTGGTCTGGCTCAGGATAGAGCCGCCGCTCTTCTGGCGGATGCAGTAGAGGGTTTGCGTTAGTTAGACGGGATATCTTCGGTCGCCCTCGCGCTGATGCGGTAGGTGCGGTACAGTTAACGGGTTACAGGCAGTGTTTACGCAAGGAGTACACGAGCACATGGCTGATTCCCAGACTGCAACCTCCGCGCCCGAGTTTAAGAGCGCCCACTTTATCGGTATCGGCGGCGCCGGCATGAGCGGCATCGCCCTCGTTCTGCACGAGCGCGGTTATGCCGTTACCGGCTCCGACCTTAAGACGTCACGTTATATCCGCCAGCTTACCCGCGCTGGTGTGAAGGTGCATGTGGGCCATGAGGCCGCCACGATCGACGAGGTCAAGCCCGACGTGGTTGTTGTCTCCACCGCTATTCCGGAGTCCAACCCTGAACTCGTGCGCGCTCGCGAGCTTGGTATTCCCGTGTGGCCCCGTGCCAAGATGCTCTCTGCTTTGGGTCACGGCTACACCACCGTCGCTGTTGCCGGCACGCATGGCAAGACCACCACGTCTTCGATGTGTGCCACCATGCTCGACCGCATGGGTCTGGATCCGAGCTTCCTGATCGGTGGCATCGTCGAGGGCTATGACACGAACGGCAAGAACGGCTCGGGCGACTACTTTGTCGCCGAGGCCGACGAGTCCGACAGCTCCTTCCTGTTCCTGAACCCCAACGTAGTCATTGTGACCAACGTCGAGGCCGACCACCTCGATCACTACTCGGGTATCGAGGAGATCGAGGCAACTTTCGCCAAATTCATGAGCCTGGTGGGCGAGGACGGCACCGTCATCGTCTGCGGTGAGGACCCGCATCTGGTCGAGCTCGCCAAGTCGACGGGCCGTCACGTGCTTTCCTACGGCTTTGCCGAGAGCAACGACATCGTCTGCATGCACCCGGATGTCAAGGGCATCCAGAGTGACTTTATCGTTCGCTTTGAGGACGGCACTGAGCGCGCTGTGGAGATCAAGAGCAATCCCGGTCGCCACAACATGCTCAACGCCACGGCGGTGCTCACCGTCGCCCATGTCCTGGGCCTTGACATCGACGCCGCCGCCAAGGCGCTCTCGAGCTTTGAGGGCGTCCGCCGTCGCTTTACCCACGTGGGCGATATCAATGGCATCACCGTGGTCGATGATTACGGCCATCACCCCACCGAGATCAAGGCGACGCTTGCTGCCGCTTCGTCGCTGGGTTACAAGCACGTCGACGTCGTGTTCCAGCCGCACCGCTATTCGCGCCTGCAGGCCCTGTGCGAGGACTTTGCCGATGCATTTGCCAATGCCGATAAACTGCTGCTGATTGATGTGTTCTCGGCTGGCGAGATGCCCATTCCGGGTGTCACCTCTAAGATGCTCGCCGATACCGTGCGCGCCAAGCATCCTGGCAAGGAGGTCGTGTACTGCTCCAGCCGTCTTGAGCTCAATCAGGAGCTCGAGCAGATGGTGGGCGAGGGCGACCTGCTGCTCACCATGGGTGCCGGCGACGTTACGACCGTCGGTCCCGAGTTCATTGAGTATCTGACTGCCAAGAAAGACGCTTAAGTCTAATGGGTCTGTTTAACGCCGTCATGGCGCTCTCGGGCATGATCGACACGGATGTGATCGAGGACGAGCGCCTTGCGCGTCATACGAGCTATCGTATCGGCGGCAAGGCCGACCTCTTTGTGACGTGCCATAGCTATCATGCCCTCCGCCGCGCCGTGGCGGTGCTCGATCGCGAGCAGGTGCCGTGGGTCATCATCGGCAAGGGCTCCAATCTGCTGGTTGCCGATGGCGGTTATCGCGGTGCCGTCATTTCGCTCGGACGTGAGTTCCAGCGCACGGTTGTTGCCGATGACGGTTGTACGCTGACGGTCGGTGCGGGCGTGATGTTTGCGCGCCTGGTCAACGATGCCCTGTCGCGTAGCCTCTCGGGCCTTGAGTTTGCCGTTGGCATTCCTGGTTCGGTCGGCGGTGCGATATCTATGAATGCCGGCACGCGGACCGAGTGGATTGGCTCGCTGGTTGAGGATGTCGTAACGTTTGACCCGGCATCCGGTATCAAGCATTATGCGGGGTCCGAGATCTCTTGGGGCTACCGCGAATGTAGCCTTCCCCGCAATGAGATCATCCTCGAGTGCGTGCTCAAGCTTAAACCGGCGCCCAAGGCCGACATTCGCGAGCGCATGGAGCGGTACCTTACAAGGCGCAAGCGTACGCAGCCCATGGGTCGCGCATCCTGCGGGTCTGTCTTTCGCAACCCGCCCGATGCGAGTGTGGGCAAGCTTATCGAGGATTGTGGATTAAAGGGTTTTTCGATTGGCGGCGCGGAAGTTTCGCCCGTTCACGCTAATTTTATCGTTAATAACGGAACTGCCACGGCCGATGACGTTGCCGCGGTTATCAGACATGTGCACGGAAAGGTGAGGGAGGCGTATGGCATCGAGCTCAGACCGGAAGTTAAATTCCTCGGCTTCTAGAGCATCGAAACCCACCTTCCGCCGCGCCGGAGGGCGTTCCGGCGCGCCTGCCAAACCTCAACGCAATACCGTCGCGCACTCTAAGTCTGTCAGGCATGCTCGACAGACCAGTCGTCCGGTCGTCGGCTCGCAGCTCGGTAATCGTCCGGCCGCAAAAAAGTCCTCGCGTCCCTCGGTGACGTCAAAGCCTGTTATGGGCGCCAAGCCTGCCCGTCCCATGGCAGCTCCCAAGCCCTCGACGGGAACTAAAGCGGCGCGTCCAGGTCTCACGCTGGGCGCATCGAAACCGCGCTCGCTGACATCGGTGCCGGCTACCGCCAAGAAGCCTTCGAGTAAAAAAGGTTTCAACCCGTTATCTTCACTTGGAGCGATGGCAAATAAAACATCAGATGCCGCTTCTGTCGTTACAGGCAAAGGCAAAATCGTGGGCGGCGTTCTGGCCGTCTTGGCCGTGCTCGTCGTCGTTGCCATCGTGGTGATCAACTCTGGACTGTTTACTGCCACTGATATTCAGATTCAAGGCAGCGAGCATGTGACGAAGCACGATGCTATCCAGCTGATCGACTTGCCCGAGGGAACGTCGCTTTTTAACGTCGATCCCGACCAGATTACCGAGGATCTCAAGCAGAACCCGTGGGTTTCGGGCGTGGATGTCCAGCGCCAGTTTCCCCATACGCTTATCATCACGCCGACGGAGCGTAAAGTTATCGCCATTGCGTATATCAGCTCCGACGACCTTGCCTGGGCTATCGGAGACGATGACACCTGGATCGCCCCGCTGTCGACGTCGGTCGAAGTGGACGACCAGGGCAACGTCATCACGACAGGGCAGGGCTCAAATACCTTGACCGGAATCGATGCCGCGCTGGCGCTCGCCAAGCATTATGGCGCGGTGTTATTGACTGATGTCTCGGCGGATGTCGCTCCGGTTTCCGGCCAGGCGGTGAACTCCAAAGCCGTTAAGGCCGGCCTGGATTATGTGCGTGGTTTTTCGAGCGAGTTCTTGGGACAAGTCAAGGATATTTCCACGCCTTCGGTCGAAGCCATCTCGGCAAACCTCAATAACGGCATTGAGGTGTCGCTGGGCGATTCGGACGATATCGCCAAGAAGGAACGCGTAGTCACCAAGTTGCTTTCGCAGGTAGAGGGCGTAACGTATATCAATGTGCGCTCTCCGGGCAACTACACATTTAGGAATGCTCCGACCTCGTAGCGCTGGTTGATGCTTTGTTGAGGGGCCATACCACGCCGTTTATCTGGTTTGTTTGGTTTTCACGGTCAATTATTTGACTGATACGTTCATAATGTGCAAACATAATACGGTTTACCTTTGCATTTACTTTCAACCTGAAGGTTAATGTGCGCAGGGGTCGACCCATGCTATGGCTATAACCTTTGTTCGGAGGACCGACATGCACGAGACAGAGATCAACAACTACCTTGCCGTCATTAAGGTGGTCGGCGTCGGCGGCGGCGGTACCAACGCGGTCAATCGAATGATCGAAGAGGGCATCCGCGGCGTCGAGTTTGTTGCCATCAACACCGATGCTCAGGCACTCGCGATCTCTGATGCCGATATCAAGGTGCACATCGGCACCGACCTTACCCGCGGCCTGGGCGCCGGCGCCAATCCCGAGGTTGGCCGCAAGGCTGCCGATGAGTCCCGCGACGACATCGCCGAGGCGCTCGCTGGCGCCGACATGGTGTTTATCACCTGCGGCGAGGGCGGCGGCACCGGTACCGGCGCTGCTCCCATCGTTGCCGATATCGCGATGAACGAGGTCGGCGCACTGACCGTCGCCGTCGTGACCAAGCCCTTCACCTTCGAGGGCCGCAAGCGTAAGAAGAGCGCCGAGGAGGGCATCAAGACCCTCTCCGATTGCGTCGACACCATGATCGTCATTCCTAACGATAAGCTGCTCGACATCGCCGAGAAGAAGACCACCATGCTCGAGGCCTTCGCGATTGCCGATGGCGTCCTTTCCCAGGGCACCCAGGGCATCACCGACCTCATCACCGTCCCCGGTATCATCAACCTGGACTTCGCCGATGTTAAGACCATCATGAAGCAGGCCGGTACCGCCATGATGGGTATCGGTACCTCTTCTGGGGATACTCGTGCCGTCGACGCTGCCCAGCAGGCCATCTCCAGCCCGCTGCTCGAGAGCTCCATCGATGGTGCCACGCGCGTGCTGCTCTCCATCGCCGGTTCCAAGGACCTGGGCATCCAGGAGATCAGCGACGCCGCCGACGTTGTCGCCAACGCCGTCGACCCCGAGGCCAACATCATCTTCGGTACCGTTGTCGACGAGTCCCTGGGCGATCAGGTGCGTATCACCGTCATCGCTACGGGCTTCTCCGACTCCAACGTCAACCGTCAGGATGAGCTCTTTGCTGCTCAGCAGTCTCAGAGCAAGGCCGCTGCCTCCGCTGAGCCGCAGCGCACCGCCCCGGCTGCCAGCCCGGCTCAGGCAGCTCCGACCCGCAACGTCGGTGGTACCGAGCTGCCCAACTTTGGCAACGACCAGTTCGAGCTTCCCGACTTCCTGAAGCGCGGTAGCTTCTAGTTCGTTTTTCTCAACGACCTGCACGGGGTGTGTCCATTTGGATGCACCCCGTTTTGTTTCTCGTTTGTAAACGAAAGCCTCCAATCTCCTTACGTTCCCTTTACGTTTGGTCCCTACCGCTGCGGGTATCCTTTTAAGGAAGTATGACAGCCGTATAAACGCGGACTGCGCGGCGACGCCGCGGTACTTGTGTTATTAGGAGGCTTTAGTATGGCAGCACGTGCGGACAACGTTTCGCGTGTCGACCATGATGGAGTTACGTTGGTGGAGGGCGCGACATCCGATGTCCGCTTTGCCTTTACCGAGCGCACCGGTGGCGTTTCTGAAGATGCGTACTCCTCGCTCAACCTGGGCTCGCATGTAGGCGATGACCCCTTTGCTGTTCAAGAAAATCGTCGTCGAGCGCTCGAAGCTATGGGCGCCACTGAGTGCGAGCATAATCTGCTCGTGCCCAATCAGGTACATGGTGACCATATCGTTACGGTGACTTCGAACGGTGCCGACGATCTTGAGGCTGTTCGCGAGCAGATTGCCGAGGGCTGCGATGCCATCGTCTGTACGGCTCATGACGTGCCCGTGCTGCTCTGCTTTGCCGACTGCGTTCCCGTGGTGCTGGTGGCCCCTGGCGGATTTGCCGTGGTGCACTCCGGTTGGAAGGGCACGATTGCACGTATTTCTGCCAAGGCGTGCCAGGCGCTTTGCGATGCTGCCGGCTGCGATGCGAGCGACGTTTCCGCCTATATCGGCCCCCATATCTTGGCTGACGAATATGAGGTATCCCAGGAACTCATGGACCGCTTTGCCGCCGAGTTTTCGTGCATCGATGCGGGCGCTTCTCGCATGCTCGATCTATCTGCCGCCATTCGTGAGGCGTTGGTAGATATCGGTGTGGACGCGGATAATATCGTGGATACCCAGCTTTCGACTGTGCGTCAGAACGACCGCTTTTATTCCTACCGTAACGAGGACGGCACCTGTGGGCGCCATGCTGCGATCGGCGTGATGCTATGAGAAAGATCGTATCGGTCCTGAGCGCCGCTGTGCTTACGCTTACGCTGTGCGCCTGTTCTTCGGGATCTTCTACCTCTTCCATTACCGTGGCCGGCTCCACGACCTGCCTTCCTATCGCCGAGATTGCGGCAGAGGGCTTTAAGGAGGAGACCGGCATCGACGTGCTCGTTTCCGGTTTGGGCTCTTCCGCTGGCATCGAAGCCGTCAGCGCTGGCACGGCCGATATCGCCAGCTCCTCCCGTGGACTCAATGCCGACGAACAGGATCTGGGCCTGACTCCCATCGTCATTGCCCACGACGGTATCGCGGTCATCGTGAACGACGATAACCCGGTCGATAACCTCTCGACCGAGCAGCTCCGCGATATCTATGCCGGCAAGATTACTAATTGGAAAGAGGTCGGTGGCGAGGACCTGAAGATTCAGGTCATCAACCGAGACGAGGCGTCTGGCACGCGTGAAGCATTCCGCACCATCGTGATGGACGGCACCCCGTTCGATCGCCGCTCCGCCGTTCTTTCGGGCACGGGCCAGGTGCGCGACGTGGTATCTCGTTCGCGCGGTGCCATTGGCTACATTTCGCTGGGCTTCGTCGATAGCCTCAACGCCAAGACCTCGGTCAAGGCCGTCTCGGTCAATCATGTTGAGGCGTCCGAGAAGACGGTCGCGAGCGGCGGCTATCCCATCTCACGCGACCTTTACTTCTTTGTGAAGGGTGCGCCTTCGCAGCAGGCGCAGGATTACATCGACTATGTGACGTCCGAAAAGATGGACAAGCAGATTCGCGAGGCGGGCTTTATCCCCGTCACCAACGACGAGAAGGGGAGTGAGTAGCATGGAAGCACAGGAAAACTCCCAGACTGAGCGGAATGTTCAGACGCCCAAGAAGCGCGAGCTGGCGCTCGTATCGCGCAGTACCTATATCAAGGAGAAGGCGCTGCAGTGGATCTTCTTTGCCTGCGCGTTCTTGGCGGTCGTTACCGTCATCCTGATTTTTGTCTTTACCACGTACTCGGCGCTGCCCGTCTTTACCGACATCGGTCTGGCGGACTTCTTTAGCTTTACGTGGGCGCCCTCTGAGGGTCACTACGGCATCGTGTCGCTGCTTGCCGGCTCGGGTCTGGTGACCGTCGGTGCACTCGCCATGGGTGTGCCCCTAGGCGTGGGCACGGCCGTGTATCTGGTCGAGATCGCCAGCAAGCGCGTGCGCAAGCTCATCAGCCCTGCCGTTGACCTGTTGGCCGGCATCCCTTCTATCATCTATGGCTTCTTTGGCATGATCATCATCCGCCCGTTTATCGCACAACTGACCGGCGGTCTTGGTTTTGGCGCGCTGACGGCGTGGTTCGTGCTCGCCATTATGATCGTGCCCACCATCACGACGCTTACCATCGATGCTCTCAATTCCATTCCCATGGGCATTCGCGAGGCATCGTATGCCATGGGCGCCACCAAGTGGCAGACTATCTATAAGGTCGTGTTACCTGCCGCCAAGCTGGGTATCGTGGATGCCATCGTGCTGGGTATGGGCCGTGCCATCGGCGAGACCATGGCCGTGCTCATGGTCGTGGGTAACGCCCCGGTTATTCCCGACAGCATTGCGAGCCCCATCTCGACGCTCACGAGCCAGATTGCGCTCGACATGAGCTATTCCTCGGGTCTGCATCGCTCGGCGCTGTTCGGCATGGGCGTGGTCCTGTTTATCATTTCCGCCACGCTGGTGGGCATCGTCCGCCTGGTTTCCAAGAAGAAGAGGGGGTAGGCTATGTCCGATTCCGTTGACACGACGGTCGATACGACCTCGTCGCGCGAGCGCATCAAGCGTGCCCTTTCCCACGGCAAGAAGGGTCGCATCAACAAGGACCTGTCCAACAAGATCATGCTCGGCGTATTCCGCGCGGCTGCCTACATCACCACGCTGGTGCTGGTCGCTATCATTGCCTATGTGGTCATTAACGGCCTGCCGCATATCTCGCTCGACTTTATCTTCGGTTGGCCCCAGGGCGTCAACGCCGAGGGCGGTATTTGGCCCACGATCGTCTCGACCGTCTATGTGACGGCGCTCGCCATGCTTATCTGCACGCCGATCGCTGTGCTGGCAGCCGTCTATCTGGCCGAGTACGCCAAGCAGGGCAAGATCGTCGAGCTCATTCGCTACGCTGCTGACGCTTTGGCCTCGGTGCCCTCCATCGTTATGGGCCTGTTTGGCTACGCCTTGTTTGTCGAGGCTATGGGTCTGGGCCTTTCGATGGTCTCGGCCGCTCTGGCGCTTGCGCTCTTGATGCTTCCCATCGTCATGCGCACCACCGAAGAGGCCATTCGCGCCGTTCCGCGCTATATCCGTTGGGGCGCGTATGGCCTGGGCGCCACCAAGTGGCAGGTTGTCTCCAAGATCGTGCTTCCTTCTGCCTTTGGCCGTATTGCCACGGGCATTGTCCTTGCCATCGGCCGTGCCATTGGCGAGACCGCCGTGGTGCTCTACACCATGGGCCAGGCCATCAATCTACCTATCTCGCCGCTCGATTCCGGCCGCCCCATGACCGTTCACCTGTACCTGCTTGCCAACGACGGCATCAACATGAACGCAGCCTACGGCACCGCGCTCTTGCTGATGGTGATCATTCTGGCCTTCAACCTGTTTGCGCGCTTCCTGTCGCGCAAGCGTCGCTAGTTAAGGAGTCCCATGTCCGTTTATCAGTCCGCTCCCACGCTGGAGCAAGCGGCCATTACGGCCAAGGATTTCAACTTTTGGTACGGTGACTTTCATGCGCTGACGGGGCTCGACCTCAACATCGCCAAAAACGCCATCACCTCCTTCATTGGCCCTTCGGGCTGCGGCAAGTCGACGTTTTTGCGCTGCATCAACCGCATGAATGACCTGATCGAGGGTACGCGCGTCGAGGGCACCATGACGCTCGACGGCAACGATATCTATGCCGAGGGCGTCGACCCGGTCGACCTCCGTCGCCGCGTGGGCATGATTTTTCAGCAGCCCAACCCGTTTCCCAAATCCATCTACGAGAATGTCGCCTTTGGCCCTCGTCTGCAGGGCGTGACTAGCAAAAGCGACCTCGATGACATCGTGGAAGAATCGCTCAAGCGCGCCAACCTCTGGAAAGAGGTATCCAATCAGCTCAACAAGGATGGTTTGGCGCTCTCGGGCGGTCAGCAGCAGCGTCTGTGCATCGCGCGCGTGCTTGCGGTGCAACCCGATGTCCTCCTGATGGACGAGCCCTGCTCCGCCATCGACCCCACGTCCGTCTCTAAGGTCGAGGATTTGATGGCCGAGCTGGCGCCCGAGATGACGATCATCATCGTCACGCATTCAATGCAGCAGGCAGCTCGTATCAGCGACTACACCGCATTCTTCTTGCAGGAAGTTGCCGGTGAGCCTGCCACGCTCATCGAGTATGGTCAAACCGACGCGATCTTCACCAGCCCGGTGGACTCGCGGACGGAAGACTATATCACCGGCCGCTTTGGCTGATCGGTGCGACTAGTCCCAAGCCGATCGGACCTGGTCCGGTGCGTATTCACTGTGCGGGCGGCATGACCGCACCCAACTGATTGGAGTGAACCATGCGTAAACTGTTTTCCCGTCAGCTCATCGAGGCCCGCCACGAGATGCTGAGCATCTACGAGGCCGTCGATCTGGCCCTCCACGATGCCGTTAAGGCCTATGTGACCGACGACCGCAAGCTCGCCACCAAGACCAAGAAGCGCACGCTTTCGATTGACGCACGCTGCGCCAACCTGGAGGCCGTCTGCTACAACCTGATTGCCACGCAGTCACCGGTCGCCTCCGACTTCCGCCTGCTTCAGACGATCATCTACGTCGACTTTAACCTGCAACGCATGACCGATAAGGTCCGTCAGATCTGCCGTGCCACGCGTCATATGATCAAGGCCGACATCTCGCTGCCCAAGGAGCTTGTCGGCACGGTCGAGGCCGAGGCTGAGGCCGTCTACCAGGTGCTGGGCTCTTCGCTTTCTGCGCTCGTCACCAACGACATGTCCATCATCTGCAACTTGGCCGTCGAGGACGAGCCAGTGCACGCCGCCTACGAGAAGTTCTTCCGCACCTTTAACCGTATGGATACGGGCGACTTTATGGACGACGACAGCAACTATGACGACCTGCGCCGCGCCATCATGGTTTCGCGCTACCTCGATCGCATCGCCTCGATTTCCATCGATGCCGCCTGCCGCCTGACCTTCCTGCTGACTGGTCAGCGCATGAATGCCGGCGATATCGCCCGCACGGACGAGGACGAGCTCGAGAGCATGCGCGTGCCTTCGGGCGAGGGCGTCATCATGAGGCCCGCCGTCGATGCGCGCTACGTTGCCAAGGTGCCCGTTAACGAGGTCAGCGAGGGACTTCGCTACCTGCTCGATCATCTTGAGGACGAGGACGATGACGAGGACGACGAGGAGTAAGTAATCCCGTTCGTCGAAAGATTGTAAATACCTAAGTGAGCGCGGCCTTGCACATGCGGGGCCGCGCTCTTGCGTTAGCATGGGACTACTTGTTTGGCCGTCAGCGGAGGCGATTGGCAATGGATAACTATTTGGACTTGATGCGCGCTCGCCGCGAGCAGATTCTGGAACGTTTTTATGCGGCGCTCGATCGCGCAGGCCGTCCCCACGACGCCGCGAGCCTCATTGCCGTGTCCAAGACCGTTGGTGTCGATGAGACCGTTGCCGCCATCCAGGCGGGGTATCGCCATTTTGCCGAGAACCGCCCGCAGGAGCTGGTTCGCAAGCTCACGGGTCTGGCGGAGCATCCGGAGCTGCCCGAGGTGCGCTTCGATATGATCGGCAACCTGCAGACCAATAAGATCAATGCGGTGCTGGGCTCAGCCGAGCTGATTCACTCGGTGGGTTCGCTGCATCTGGCGCAGGCGATCTCGAGCCGTGCTGTCCGCAAGATTGAGGCAGGCGAGCTCGCCGGCCCCCAGCGTGTGCTCATTGAGGTCAATGTGAGTGGTGAGGAGTCGAAGGGAGGCTTTTCGCCCGATGAGATTCGCGCCGCCGCGGGTGAGCTTGCGGAACTTGAGGGAATTTGCGTGCAGGGGCTTATGACTATGGCGCCCCGGGGGAATAAGGATGTGGCACGCCGCACCTTTGCGGGGCTTCGTGAGCTGAGGGATGAGCTGGAGGCGGCGCATCCCGATTTGAACCTGCCTGAGCTTTCCTGCGGCATGAGCGAGGACTTTGAGCCTGCCCTTGAGGAGGGCTCTACGCTCGTTCGCCTGGGCAGGGTAGTATTTAGCCCGGAGTTTGCAGTAAAATAAGGCTCTGAAGTGCGCACTGATTATCGGGGCGCCTGCACTAAACCGCGAGAGGACACAACCATGGGCTTCCTTGACGAGATTAAAAATAAGATGCACCTGGGCGGCCAGCAGGGTTACGACCAGGGTTATGGCCAGGACGACGACTACGGCTACGATGACGGCTATGACGATAGTTATCAGGGCAACGGCTACGGCGGTGCTTCGGGCGAGGGCTTCTACACCCAAGACGAGCCGAGCAACGGCCTGCTTGGTCAGACGCGCCGCGGTGAAGCTGAGTCGGTTGCCGTGTATACGCGCTCCGGTCAGCTGGTCGGCGATGACTCCCGCCATGCCACGACGTATAACCCGCCTTCGCGCTCGCAGGACAGCGTTGCGAGCGGTTATCGTCCTGGTGCCTATGACACGCCGTCGAGCTACGCCGAGAACACCCGCGCCCGTGCCGCCGCTGCACCCGCGCCTGCACCGAGCGATGCCTCGGCCTATGCGAGCAATATCATCAACGCCACGCCGCAGCTGCCGGCCTATGTCCTGCGCCCCGAGAGCTATGACGACGTGGAGACCGTGGTGCGCCGCGTTCGCACCAAGCAGCCTGTCGCACTGATTTTTGTGGGCGTACGCACCGAAGTTGCCAAGCGCGTCTTGGACTTCTCTTACGGCTTTGCCTGCGGTCTGGGCGCCACGGTCAAGGAGGTGGGCGACCGCGTGTTCATGGTGCTGCCCGCCGGTTGCGAGGTCAAAGATTCCGATCTCAAGAAGCTTCGTGCCGACGGCTACCTTAAGTAAAGACAAGACGAGGAGATTCCCATCAACATCTACACTATCGTCCAGCTGGTCAACACGCTGTTCAACTTCTATTCCACGCTCATTGTCGTCTACTGCTTTATGACGTGGATTCCCATGAAGCAGGGTGGTTTGCTTCAGGATATTGCTGCGGTGCTCGATAGCGTGTGCGGTCCGTGGCTCAACCTGTTCCGTCGTTTCATCCCGCCGATGGGCGGTATCGATTTTTCGCCGGTCGTTGCGATTATTGCGTTGCAGTTGGTGCAGAGGCTGGTTCTGCAGCTTCTTATAGGTATACTCGTATAGAACTGACTTAGTAACTTACGTCGGGCGTGTAGCGCCGAGGCGATGAAAAAGGAGACTTGTTATGGCTATTACCCCTGCAGACATCCAGGCTCAGACTTTCTCTGAGGCCAAGCGTGGCTACGATCCCGCCGAGGTCGACGTCTTCTTGGAGACGCTGTCCTCCGAGGTTGACGCTATGCTCGCTAAGATCGTCGACCTTAAGGGTCGCCTGACTGCTACCGAGCAGCAGCTTGCCGATGCGCAGGCTCAGCTTGCCCAGGCTCAGGATGCCACCGCCCAAGCCGTTCCTGCCGCCCCCGTGGCTGCTCCCGCCCCTGACTTCTCCGCTCAGGAGCGCCAGATTTCCGCTGCCCTGATCGCTGCCCAGCAGACCGCTGAGACCATCGTCAACGATGCCAACGAGAACGCTGAGCGTATCCGCAACGAGGCTGACGCTAAGGCCCGCGAGGTTATCCGCCAGGCTCTGACCGAGAAGCAGGCCGAGCTCGAGGAAATCGATCGTCTCAAGGCTTCCCGCGAGGAGTTCAAGGCCGAGTACCTCAAGCTCATCCAGCACTTCATGGACGATGCCCAGAACTCCTTCCCGGCCGACCTCATGGCCTCCACGCCGGTCGGTTCTGCCGCTTCTCCTGCGGTGACTGTTCCCGCTGAGCCGCTGCCCGTCGCTGACCCGGTTGTCCCCGTGGCCGATCCCTTTGCCCCGATCGACAACTTTGTTGCCGACGACCTGGACTAACATTCGGCCTACAATTTAGTGCCTAGAAAGGACCCGCAGCTTGCGGGTCCTTTTTTATGACTGTGCCGGGGTGCGTAACATAAAAAAACCGAGCCCTGCACATAGTGGCGCAGAACTCAGCGACGGGTGAGCGGTCAAGGGTAGATTTTAAGGTATGTCCAAAAACTACTTGAGGAGGAAGTTGGAGAGGGGAATAGTGCGGGCCTCGCGATGCTCGGGATCGGCGATGTGGTCGGCGGGATAGCCACAGACGAGCATGTGATAGGGATAGACGCCCTTGGGCAGATTGAACTGCTCCTGTGCCACCTCAGGCTTAAAATGGCATACCCAGCACGTTCCTAGGCCCTGCTCGGTGGCCTCCATCATCATCTGATCACACACGATGGACGTATCGATTTCACTGGAATTCATCTGGTCATACGGGCGTACCCAAGCATCATCGGTAACGCAGCAAATAAGGAAGATGAGCGGAGCGCCAAAGATAGACCCATCACGAGCAAACCGAGGCTGACAAGCAGCAGCCTTCTCCAACAGCTCAGGCGTATCCAGCACCATCACACGGGCTGGATGATTATTACAAGCAGAAGGAGCAATACGCCCAGCCTCAACAATGGCATCCACCACAGCCTGCTCAACAGGACGGTCCTCAAAAGAACGACAAGAATACCGACCACGAGCCAGATCCAAATAAGACATACAAGCCCTCCTAAAATTAAAAATCAAACAAACCAAAAGTAACCCAAAGAGTACCCAAAGCAGCAATCAGCCAAACGCTCATCAAGGGCCAAAGTGTCCGAACGGATACCAAAGGTCCCTTCAGCCAAACCCCCATCGCGCTAAATCTATCAGCCAAAGTTCCCAATGGTGGTACGTAAGGCGAAGGGCCGGCCACGGTTTACTTTCGAACGACTCTGCAAAGCAGCCGGAGTGAGAAAGCAAACCGTGGCCGGCCCTTCGCCGCCGGGACACGTACCCCCAATTAACTGTTCTTCATGACAATCGAATCCACGACATCGGCCACATTCTCGCAGCAGTCGGCGCAGTACTCCAGGAAGGCGTACACGTCACGCCAAGCGATGACCTCGAGCGGGTCCTTGCCGTTAACGTGCAGGTTACGCATGGCGTTGATATAGAGCTCGTCGGCCTCGGACTCGATGGTGTTGATCTGGATGACGAGCTCGCGCAGCGTTTTGGACTTGCGGTAGTTAGGCAGCTCGACCATCAGGTCTTTCATGGCGCGGCAGGCGTCGGTCACCTTGTGGGCGATCACGATGGCATCGGGATGGATGCTCTGGATGTTGGTGAAGTAGACGCGCTGCACGACGCCCTCGATACGGTCGAGCACGGTGTCGAGCGAGCAGCTCATCAGGTCCAGATCCTCGCGCTCAAGCGGGGTGATAAAGGCGGTGAGCAGGGCGTCCTCAAGCTCATGGTGCTTCTTGTCGGCCGCATGCTCGATCGCATGCATCTTGTCGAGCATATCGTGAATCTTTGCGGGATCGAAGTTCTCGAAAATCTTGATGAGCAACTCTGCGGCCTGGACAGCAAGGTCGGCGCAGGCGACGTAGTTGTCAAAGTAGAACGAATCGGGTTTCTTTGCCATGGGTGGGTCCTTTCGAGGTGAAGACGGGTGGGCGAAGTGTTGCGGTCCAGATGGACGTTCGGTTTGACTAGAGGAACATCATGAACAGCTTGGCCATGACAAAGCTGATGAGTCCGCAGGCGGGGAAGGTGAAGAACCAGGTGAACATCATGTCCTTGACGACGCCGAAGTTGATGGCCGAGAGGCGCTTGACGGCACCGACGCCCATGATGGCGCAGGTCTTGATGTGTGTGGAGGACACGGGGATGCCGGTAAGGGTGGCAAGCAGCAGGTTCGCGGCGCCCGCCAGGTCGGCGGAGAAGCCCTGGTACTTTTCGAGCTTGACCATGCTCTGGCCAACGGACTTGATGATGCGCTCGCCGCCCACGCTGGTGCCGATGCCCATGGTGGCCGAGCATAGCAGCATAATCCAGATGGGGATGCCGGCATCGCCGACGCTCGTCTGGCCGCTGGCAAAGGCCACGCCTAAAAAGAGCACGCCGATGAACTTCTGTCCATCCTGCGCGCCGTGCATAAAGCTCATGGCCGCAGCGCTCGCGATCTGAGCGTATTTAAAGAAGACATTGGCACGTCGCCTGTTGGCGGCGGCGAAAAGAATCGAGACGAGCTTGCACAGGACCCAGCCCATGACAAAGCCCAGACCGATGGAGAGCGCCAGGCCGTAGATGACCTTCATCCACTCGTGGACGTTGACGCTGCTCGCACCGCCGAGGGCGATGGCGGCACCGGTCAGGCCGGCGATAAGGCTGTGGCTTTGCGAGGTGGGGATGCCAAAACGCGACGCTGTGGCGCCGTAGACGACGATGGAGAACAGCGCCGCGCACAGACAGGCGAGCGCCATGGTGCTGTTTCCTCCAAAGTCGACAATATGGGAGATGGTGTTGGCGACGCTCGCGTTAAAGTGCGTCATGATGAGCACGCCAAGGAAGTTGAATGCGGCACTCATGAGAATAGCGGCGCGGGCGGGCATGCAACGCGTAGTGACGCAGGTCGCGATGGCGTTGGGTGCGTCGGTCCATCCATTGACGAAGATGGCGCCGAGCGCGAGGATCACGGTGACGGCAAGGACTGGGTTCGACACAAGTTGGCCGAGGAAGGTTGAGAACGTTACGTCCATATATGGGCTTTCTCGAAGTTTGCAGGCACGTTACAGAAACATGATAAATCGTATCACCTCCTGCGGGTTTCTTTACCGAGTTCTGATGGGAGCAGTGAATTTTTTGGCACTAAAAATGAATATTAGCCCTGTTGACCGTGGGTGTTCTTTTTGCTAACACACCATGAGGACACGTGCGCGCGCCCCAACACCCCAAAACCACAGCCTGTTCGCTTTACAACATGCAAACATGCGTTCGATAATAGGAGGCATGGAATATCGACAGACAGATGGCAAAACTCGGCGCGTGCACAAGCAGTATGTGGACGTCGTGGCTCGCATCCTCGCGGGCGGACAGGTCGTGCCGGTCACCGTCTGCTGGGTCGACGGTCGTTGCTTTACGATTGACGAGATTGTCTCGACCACTGGGTTTGGCCTGACGGTTCACGGCATTCGTACGGCAACCTATAAGGTGCGTTTTGGCGGGCACGCGACCGAGTTGTATCTGGAGGACCAGGCGCGCGAACGGCCGGACGGCTCGCAGGCCCACGTGATGCGTTGGTGGGTCTGGGCGTTTGACCGCACGCTCGAGGGCGAGCGCCGTAGGTAGGGACGCACGGCGTTCGGGTACAATGGTAGGAATCTTGTCATCTGCTGCGCCGTCATTCGCGGCGCTTTTTGAAAGGACGAAGCTATGAACGATATCCAGGGCTATCAGAACGGCCCCGTCGAGACCGGCGCAAGCCGCGCCAAGGAGATGTCGCCGCGCGCGTACAATCTCGCCATGTCTGCCCTGATCTTCTTGGGCTTTTGCGCCATGGGCGCCGGCGCCTACTTTACGAGCACCATGTCGTTTGCGCGCATGATGATGAGCGGGGCCGCCCTGCCGCTGGTTTTTGGCTCGTTTATCCTGACCATTGTCGGCATCGTCATGATGTCAGCTGCCGCCAGCAAGCAGTCCGTGGGCCTGTCCCTTGTGGGCTACGTAATCTTTGCGAGTACCTTTGGCCTGACCGCGTCGTTTGGCCTTGCCAACTACGACCTGCCCACCATCAACACTGCCTTTATCGCCACGGCCGCCATCACCTTTGTCTTTGGCGCCTTGGGCGTGACGTTCCCCAAGTTTTTCCAGCGCGTATATGGCATCGGTTTTGGCATTCTGCTCGCCACGATTCTGGTTGAGATCGTGCTGATGTTCATGGGCGTCTCGCAGACCATCACCGACCTGATCGTGATCGTGGTGTTCGCCGGCTTTATTGGTTACGACACCTATGTTGCCACGACGGTGCCACCCACGCTGCCCAATGCGGTGCTCATGGCGTCCAACCTGTTCGTGGACATTATCAACGTGTTCCTGCGCATCCTGAACATCCTCGGTCGTCGCGACTAGCGCGGGGGATTGCAGCGTTTCTTGTCGGACGCGGTAAAACGATGCGAAAGGCGGTCCTGCGGGGCCGTCTTTTTTGTGCGCGGCGGGGTATCATGGATGGGAAAAAGCCGATAGCGGCAGCGACAGGAAAGGTGGCCACGTATGGCAGACGTCGACAACAGGAACCGTAACCGCAGGCCCAACCGCGCGGGACAGCCCAACCCCAAGCGCGAGGCCCGCGCCAAGGCCGCCGAGCGTCACGTGGCAACTGTGTCCGAGGCGTGTGCCAAGGATATCGAGCGCTCGCTTGCCGGCGTTCGCGAATTCGACGGTATGCCTGCCGGCTTTGTCGCGGCGATGAAGGCCAAGGCCCAGAAGGCTGCGGCTGCCGAGGAGCCGGTTGCCGAGGAGTCTGAGTCCGCTGAGGTTGCGTCCGCCGAGGCTGAGGTTGCGTCCGCCGAGGCTGAGGTTGCGGCTGAACCTGCGCCCGCAGAGGAGACCGACGAAGTCGAGTCCGCGCCTGCTGCTGAGGAGCCCGCTCCGGTCCTGCCCGAGGTCACTGTGCTTGATGCCTCCGCCACGCAGGCAATCCTCGATAACGGTCGCGGCTATGCGCAGTTCTGCGACATGGCCGTGCTCGCCTTTGCCTCGTTTACCAATCCGGGCGGTGGATATATTCAGGGTTATCTGGGCCAGGAGGCCACGCTGTGCGCCGATTCGTATCTGTACAACGTTCTCGATAAGCAGCGTAAGTGGTACGGCGAGAACCGTCGCCGCAACATCAACTGCGAGCTCTACCGCAACCGTGCGCTGGTGGTGCCTGCGGTGCGCTTCGACCGCAACCACGTGCATGCATACGCCGACGTGATCGTGGCCGCCGCGCCCAACGTTAGGCGCGCCCGCCAGGAGTATCGCGTGAGCGACGATGCTCTGCTGGATGCCCTGCGCGACCGCATCCGCTTTGTCCTTGCCATCTGCGATGAGCTTGGTCGCGAGAAGCTCGTGCTGGGTGCTTGGGGCTGCGAGAACAACGGCTTTGATGCCGAGGCCGTGGCCGAGCTCTTCCGCAAGGAGCTCGCGTCGGGCGACTTCAAGGTCAAGCAGGTCTTCTTTGCCGTGCCCTCTACGCGCTGGGATGAGGACTTTGCCAAGTTCGAGCACGTGCTGGCAAACTTCCCCGAGCGCAACGAGGAGTCCTATGCCCAGGTTGCCGCCCGCGCCGCAGCCGCTCGCGCCGCCGAGCAGGCCCAGACAGCAGTCGAGGATGATGAGGACGAGGATGACTGGCGCAAGTACCTGTAAGCGGTGCGCGCGATGTGATATGCCAAGCCGACGGGAGGGGTTGCCCCCGTCGGCTTTTTACTGAATGAGGAGCTCAAGATGAAAAACGTTCTGTGCTTTGGTGACAGCAACACCTATGGCTATGATCCGGCGGGCATGCGCGACGGTACCGCGGTGCGCTATGCGCAGGATGTGCGCTGGTGTGGCGTGGTCCAACGTGACTTAGGCGAGGGCTGGCATGTAATTGAAGAAGGCCTCAACGGCCGCACGACGGTACGCGACGACATGTGCCATCTGGACACTAACCTCAACGGCATTCGCGCGCTTCCGATGCTGCTCGAGGCCCATAAGCCGCTGGACGCCATTGTGATCATGCTGGGCACCAACGACTGTAAGACGGTCTTTAACGTGACAGCTTCCGATATCGCCCGTGGCGCCATGGCGCTGATTCGCGCCGTCCGCGCGTTTCCGTGGACCGACGCTGCGCCTTGCCCGCGCATCCTGCTGATGGCTCCTATCAAGATCAAGCCGCAGATCGCCGATGTATATATGACCGATTTTGACGAGCGTTCCGTCGAGGCATCTGAACATTTTGGCGAGTACTATGCGCACGTGGCCGAGCAGTTTGGCTGCGACTTTTTGAATGCCGCCGAGTTTGCCGAGCCGGGCGATATCGACTATCTGCATATGATGCCCGAAAGCCACGAGAGCTTGGGACATGCCGTGGCAGCCAAGCTCCAAGAGATGCTCGGTGAGTAGCACGGCCCCAAACCACCACAGAGTTCCCCTTGCGGGGGCTTGTTTCGTTTGTTTGTCTTGATCTGTAACAGTTCCAAGGCCGAAAACGGGCTAGATGTTACAGATTAAGATTATTTAGGTCGATATCGATTGTTTGTCTTGATCTGTAACATCTAGGGTCGATTTTGCCGAGTTACTGTTACAGATCGAGATGTTTGTGGGAGCCACCGCAAAGGTGCCTGTCCCCTTTGCGGCGGTTTTGGGCTGCGAATCTTAATACTGCCACAACTAACTGCGTGCCATCTACCTGCGGCTTTGCGGGGGAATATCCTAACTTATCCCAAGCGCGTCGAGGGCGGCGCGGACGACCTGCTCGGCGGTGGGGCGGATATAGTGCCGTCCCGACACGCCGGGGAGGGCGTGGCCCATCAGCATCTCTATGAGGTCCCACGGCAGGCGAAGCTCGACCTCCGCTATCGTACGCCACGAGTTGCGGAGGTTTGACCACGGGATGTGCTCGATGCCGCGGGCGGCGCAGAGTTTCCGCCAGCGGTCGTTGCAAATGCTGCGGTTCATGGGCAGCCCGTCGCCCCGGTCGCTCAGCCACTCGCGGCCCTCGGCGGCGCGCGAGGCCGCTATCTCGACGAGGCGGTCGGCGGCTTGCGGCAGGATCACGACGGTGCGGGCGGACTTGGCGGTCTTGAGGGCACCCACCGGCTCGGTGCCGGACTGCTGCATCTGGCGGCAGATGTCGGCGGAGGCGAGGACGGTGCCGCTACGCTCCCAGCGCAGTACCTCCTCGGTGCGCACGCCCAGCGACTCGCCCGAGCGGCAGGAGCCGAAGCACGCGAGGATGAACGCGGGCTCCAGGGGGTTGCCGCGCAGTGCGTCGAGGACGCCCAGGGCCTCGTCGAGGGTGTAGACGCGCTTTGAGCGCTCGCGGGTCTTGCGGGTGGGCATGGTGTACCTGACGCTGGCGGCGAACGGGTCGAGCGGCAGGCGGATGAAGGTCGAGACGCAGGCGTAGACCTTGCGCAGGGTGAGCAGGGCGGTATCGGCGGTGGCGGCGGGAAGTGTCAGCAGCCAGTCCTGCAGCTCGACGGCGCGCAGCTGGTCGACGGGCATTGCGCCCCAGCGGGGTCCGACGTAGTTTCTCCACGAGCGCAGCACGAGGTCGCGGGTGTTGGGGGCGAGCGTCCCCGCCTCGACCTGTGCGGCCATCTTGGGGACGAGCCACGTCTCGTAGGCCTTGGCTATGGTGGGCACGGGCGCGTCGTCGGCGTGCTCGACGTGGATGCGGTCGAGTTCCGCGCACGCCTCGCGGTAGGTGCCGTACACGGTCTTGGTCTTGCGCCTGCGGCCTTGCGGCGTGTTCTGCATCCAGCGCAGGACGTACTTCTTGCCGCGCCTCATCTCGGTCACGGAGCCCCAGACGCGGCGGCGCTGCTTCTTTGTCATATAATCAGATCCGTTCAGATCGCGGGCTTATTCTCCGTTTCGCCCGGTTCTGACTCCGGCCCCGTCTCACGTTCCAAAGTGCAGGGGCCGTCTCCTTAGTCTCGGGGCCGCGGCATCAGCCTGCGGTCCCGAGATTTTTTGCTTTCATGGGCATCACCTCCCTAGATGTAGACGCATGGAATCTCGCCCTACGTTCGCGGTGTAGAGAACGGCGTCGGCGGTGTAGCCGAGTCTTTAGGCGAGCGGGTGGAAAATGCCCCTCTCGCGCAACTTCTCGCTCGTCCGGTACTGTTCGGCGTCGGGCACGCTGTGGAACTCGACGGTCTTGTCGTAGTTCGCCTTGACGACCTCCTCGATCTCATCGAGCGACACGCGGAAGAACTCCCTGCGCTGGTTGACTATGTTCACCTTCCTGTCCTCGAAGGCCCGGTGCAGCGCCGCCTCGAGCTTCGGGGCGTCATCGCAGAAGATGAGCGCGTGCACGTCGAAATTGAACGGGACGGACGCGTCTCCGAGCTCGCGGATGCGGTCCATCGGCTCAAGGCGCCTCGTCATCCCGATCTTGTAGACGCCCTCACCGAATGAGCCGATGTTTGAGATTACGTATACGAAGCCTGCCTTCTGGTTCGCCTCTCGGTAATCGACATCCGACACTGCCCTGTCCACGTCGTCGAGCTTCGCCTTGAGCTCCGCGGCCTTCTCCTCGAGATCGGCGCGCTCGTCGTCGCCGGCATCCTTCAGGCGTGCCGAGATGTCCTTGTACGCCTTGAGGTACTGGGAGCGCTCCTTCTCGAGCTTCTTGCGCTCGGCCGCTATCTCGCGCTCGAGCTTCCGGGCCTCGCGCTCCTGCTCGCGGGCCTCGCGCAGCGCCTCCTTCTCCTCCTCTTTCTCCTGTGCGAACTCGAAGGCCAGCTGGACCTCCTCCTGCTTGAGGAGGACGTATGCGGCGGGGATGGATATGCCGAGGGTCTTGCCGTTGCGGTTGATGGCTGCGGCCGACTTCTCGATTCTCTCGAGCGAGCGCTCGACGTTGGTCGCCTTGACTTTGCGCACGATTTCGTCGCACTCGCCGTTGTACGCCATCATGAGCAGCTTCGAGATTTCGCGGACCATCGCCTTGCCCTTCGAGGCGCTGCCGTTAACCGTCCAGGACGTCTTGTCCGCGGCCTTGCTGAAGCTCTTGACGGCCTCCTTCTGTTTCCTGCGGCATCGGTCGAGGGCGTCCTTGTAGTGAGTCGAGTCGGCGAAGTCGAAGCGTGGGCGGTACAGGCCGAACTCCTCGACCAGCAGCTCGTCATCGAGGACGCGCGACTTGGACTCCTTTTCCTTGACGATGGCATCCAGTTTGCCGCTCTGCTTCTCCAGCTTCTCGAGCGAGGCCTTCTCCTCCTCGATTTTCTTCCTGAGGTCCTCGGCCTCGCGCCTGAGCCTATCCGCGTCCGCCATCTCCGGCGTGAGCATGGACTCGAGCTCCTCTACCCGCTGCTTGTACTCGGTCGCCTTGAACATGTCCCTGAAAGCCATCGGTTCGCCTTTCTGTCTCTAATACCTCTTGACCTCGCTGGCCTGGTGCCACTTGACGACGCCGCGGAAGCTCACGCTGGCGTTCTCCGGATCGTCGAACACTATGTCGGTGTAGCCGTCCTCGTAGCTGTCCGGCGACAGCACGAGGGTCGACGCCCCGCGGTAGTAGCTTCTAAGGATCATCTCGCCGTTGTACTCGGCCGCCACGGCGTCGCCGTTGCGCGGTTCGCACCTGGGGGAGAGTAGTGCGTTCTCGCCGTCGGCAAACCTGCGATTCATGCATGAGCCGCGCACGCGCATGAGGTAGGCGTCCGGATCGTTGACGCGCTCGAGGACTGAGATCGGCACGTCAGCGACCTCGTCGGGACCGAATTCATCGGTGAACTCGCCTGCGTGCCCGGCGACGAGCACGGGCAGAGTCACGTACTGGGCGCCGTTGGGGCGCACGGGCTCCGGGGTCTCTCCCATTAGGTCGGCTGCGCTCGTTCCAAGAAGTTCGGCAAGCTGCCCTAACTTGGTTAGGCGAGGCTTTGCCCGACCGTTTTCCCATGCTCCGATGGCCGCTGCTGACACGTCGAGCTTTTCGGCGATGTCTAGCTGGGTCAATCCTGCTTTTATGCGTAGCGACCGAAGCTTCTCACCAAATTCCATAGTGCCTCCTAACTGGGTCGCTTTTATCCTAAGCAAAAATAATTTTGGTTTAAAGAAAAAAGTAATTGTGGTTCGACCCAAATTAGATTATGATTAGGTCAACGAAAGGAGGAACGGATGCAGAACCTTAAGGAGTTTCGAGAAGCGGGGGCCAAGCGATTCCAGAAAAAGGAAATCGCCGCAGCTTTGGGAGTTACCGAGCCGACGCTTACAGCCATCGAGGATGCACAAGCGGACAAGCTTACGGCTACGATGGCTGACAAACTAGGTAAGCACTTCGGCATTGACGGCAATATTTTTTTGGGTATCGACCCTAAGTAAATTAGGGTGCAAACGAAACGGAGAGAACCATGAACGAGAACTACATCGACATCGAGCTGGGCGGCTGGAACGTCCCCGAGGCCATCACGGTCGAGGCCGAGCCCGCCGAGGCCCGCGACTTTTCCGACTTCGAGCTGTAGGGGAGGGCGACATGAACACCAAGAAGAACTACCCCTACCACGTCGTCTTCAAGCAGAACGAGGACCTCGACGGCGCCATGTGCGAGACGACGGAGTCGGTGGTGAACCGCATCTGCCACCTGTTCGGCTTCTCTGACTGGGCCGTGAGCATGGTCGAGAGCGACCTCGACAGCGCCGAGATCGCGGGCACGCGCTACTACGTGCACACCTCCGTGCGCTTCACCGCCAACGGCATCGGCTGGTCGACCGACTTCGAGAACCTGGTCCGCGACCCGGTTCTCGACGAGCGCTAGGGAGGGCGACATGGGAGACGTGAAGATGCGCCACGAAAACATCAGGTACGAGGCGCGCGGGAAGTCCTTCGAGATCGAGTGCCCGCAGGGCTTCGCGGGCGTCGAGGCCATCGTCTGCTGGTGCGACGCCGGTGGCGGCTGGCACCACGAGGCCTTCGAGTCGTTCCTCGACGCCCGCGGGCGCCTGGACGGCCTGCTGCGCGGCGAGGCGGTCATGGCCTACGTCCAGCGCACGGTCTGCATGAACACCGCCGACGCCATCGACCCCGGCATCCAACCGGTTGAGGTCGGCCTCGCTGCGGGCGAGTGGGTCGAGTACCAGCTGCAGAAGGGGCGTGAGTAGCGATGGAGAAGTTCTGTCAGGCGGTTCGCCTCGTGGTCGCCATCGTCGTCACCACGCCGCTCGTTCTGGTCGTCGCGGCGCTCGCGCTGGTCGAGTGCCTCTTGAGGATGGTTTCCGGGGCGTTGACAAGGCTCGGCATCTCAATCCTCAGAACTCTGTCCTAGCGGCGACAGGCCCCGCTCCCGGGGCGGCACCGTTGCCCCGCGGCTCTCCAATAACCATCCGCGGGGACGTTCCCTACCGGTGCCGTGCCGGGGGCGAGGCCCCGAAAGCAAGCAACAAAAAAGAGCCGCCCGGTGCGGAAAACGGGGACGGCTCCAGACCTGAAAGGAGGTCACTCATGGATTCTAGCAGAGCCAAAACGTTCCAGCAGATGGCCGACGAGCTTGGCATCAGGCACAAGCTGATGTACACGCTGCGCGAGGCGTCGAGGGTGACGGGGGTGCCCTACGACACGCTGCGCATCGAGTGCAAGGCGGGCCGCCTGCGCTCGCAGCTGCCCGAGGGGCGCAAGGTGGGGCGCATGGTGCGCCCGGAATGGGTGGAGCAGTGGATCGAGGAGGGAACGCATGGCATCGAGGCTGCTTAGGTGCGCTGGGTTTGTCGCGCTCGTGTTCGCGGTGAACGCTCTCATGCCGCACGTCATGCATGCGCTGCTGCTCGCAGCGGACGGCATCCGCGTTGTGCTCGGGATGGGGTCGGTACTGTGATCGGCAGGCGATTCGCGTTCACCGTCCCGTTCGTGGCAGGCAAGCAGCGCCACAGGCTCGACCGTAGGCACGCACGGATGTACACGCCTAACGAGACCATCCGCAACGAGGCCGCCATCCGCGACGCGGCGCTCGGTGCCATGCGGGAGGCGTACCCGGAGCTCGAGGGGCTGCTGTTCCCGTTCAGGGTGCCCGTCGCGGTGCGCATCGACGTGTACGAGCCGCTGCCCGTGTCGAGGCCGAAGCGCGTCACGTCGGAACCGAACACGTTCAAGCCGGACGCGGACAACATCGCCAAGCTGGTGATGGACGGGATGAACGGGGCGGTCTGGGGCGATGACAGCCAGGTTGCCGAGGTCCACGTGGTCAAGTGGCCCCGTCGGCGCGGTATCGAGCCGCACATGGACATACAGGTATATCGCGGCTGGGCAGACCCAGCCGCAGAGAAAAAGTAGAAACGGAGACATGAAATGAAACGCAAGGCACTCAAGGAACTCATGAGGCAGGCCGTGGGCAACGTCCTCATCAACACGGAGCTCAACGCCGAGGCGCTCAAGAAGGATATCGACCCCGCGGTGCTCCGCGGCGTCGCCTACGGCATGGCGGTCGCGCCCGTGCTGATGGACGAGGAGCCCATCGAGTTCGACCGCGACTTCCTGGCGGTCATCATCGCGTACGGCAAGAAGTGCGAGGACATCTACGCCGAGAACGGCGCCGTCGCCACGATCTCCAAGCTCTACGGATGCGAGGTGACCATCAATGGCTAACGGGATCATCGAGTTCAAGGACGACGCAGGCATGCCCGTCAAGTTCACCTCGCAGGACATCCGCGAGCGCCTGTGCCCGAACGCGACCGAAAGCGAGCTGGCGCTGTGCATCGAGCTGTGCAACCGCCAGCACCTGAACCCCTTCACCAAGGAGGTCTACCTGGTGAAGTACAAGGACGCCCCGGCGAGCATCATCACTAGCTATCAGGTCTTCAACCGCCGCGCCAATCGCCAGGAGAGCTACGGCGGCATCAAGAGCGGCGTCGTGGTGATGCGCGAGGGGCAGATCGTCAAGAAGCGCGGCAGCGCCGTCTACAAGCAGGTGGGCGAGCAGCTGCTCGGCGGCTGGGCCGAGGTGCAGTTCAAGGACGGCAAGGAGCCGGCCTACGTGGAGCTGGCGCTTAGCGACTACAGCACCGGCAAGAGCAACTGGGCGAAGATGCCGGGCGTCATGATCGAGAAGTGCGCCAAGGCTGGCGCGTGGCGCCTTGCCTACCCCGACGAGTTCGGCGGGATGTACACGGGCGAGGAGATGGACCAGAAGGTCGAGCGCGACATGCGCGCAGGTTCTCAGACCGTCGAGGCCGAGAGCGTCGAGCCCGTGGTCGACCTGCAGCCCGTGCGTGACCTGTTCAAGCCGTTTATGGCGGCGACCGCGCTCGACAGCGCCGGGGCCATGGCCGCCATCTGCGCCGCCGTGGGCTGCACGTCGGGCTCAATGCACGACATGACGGTCATGCAGGCGCGCCGCGCGGCCTCGTGGATGGAGGAGGAGATCGCGGCCCGCAAGGCGCATTCCGAGCCCGCCGCACCCGAGCCGGAGCCCGTGCCCGTCTATGAGCCCGCGCCCGCCGAGTACGCGACCGACGACGACCTTCTGGGAGGCTTCTAATGGCAGACGAGGTTTTGGCGGTCGAGGCCGTGCCGCTCGAGGAGGACTTCGACACGCTGGTGGCGTCGCTCGCCATCGACGACACGCTCGAGGACAAGCTGGCGAAGCTCAAGAAGAATGTCGATGAGAAGCTGGCGGACTACGTGGACGTCAAGCGCATCGAGAGGGACGAGGACTTCAAGGCGGCGAAGAAGTACCGCGCGGCGGTCAACGACGTGAAGAAGCCCATCGAGGCGCAGCGCAAGGCCGCGAAGAAGAAGTACAGCGACCTGCTCAAGACGTTCGACAGGACCATCGGCGAGATCACGGCGCCCATCGACGCGCTCTCCGATGAGTACAAGGCCGAAATTGACCGCTACGACGGCGAGTGCAGGAAACGCCGCCTCGTCGCGCTCAAGGGCCACTACTACGACCTCGCGGGCGAGATGGGGCCCTTGGTGCCCTACGAGCGCATCGCCGACGACAAGTGGCTCAACGCGGGCTTCGGCGAGGTCAAGGCCAAGAACGTCATCGAGCGCCGCGTGGGCGAGCTGCTGCACCAGTTCAAGTTCGTCAACGGGCTCGACTACGCGGACGAGGCCGAGAAGGCATGGGCCGTGGCGTGGTGGGCGAGGACGCTGCCGATGGACTCGGGCGAGGTGGCGGCGGCTGTAGCCGCGCACCGCGAGGAGGTCGCCAAGGCTGCCGTACTCGCGGCGACCTACGAGCAGGCGATGGCGCCCGCACCGGAGCCCGAGCCGCTGCCGCTTGACCCCGAGCCGCTGCCCGACGAGCAGCCCGAGCCTGAGCCGCCCTTGGGCGTGCCGAGGTGTGTGCGGGTGGTCCCGTCGCGCTCCGAGCCGGATGCGGCCGAGGATGCGGCCCCAGCACCGCAGAGGGGCTACCGAGTGGTCATCGAGTGCGCCACGGCAGACGAGCTGCGTCGCGTGAGGGCCGTCATGGTCGAGAACGGAATTCACGGATACGTAGAGAGGATGTAGGACATGGGAGAGAGCAACCTGCCGCCGCTCCGAACGCCGGAGCAGCGCAAGGAAGCGATGGCGAAGGCCGTCCACACGCGCCGCGAGCGCGCCGCGTTCAAGGCGGCGTGCAAGGCGGGGAACATCCCGCCCGAGGCGGCCATCGAGGCGCCCATCGCGCAGAGGCTCAAGGTCGAGGAGTTCGCCCGCTCGTTCCCGGGCATCGGCACGGTCAAGGCGAAGGTGATCGTCAAGGCGCTTGACATCCCCGATGGTCGCCGTGTGAGCGGCCTGGGCTACATGCAGGGGCCGCGCCTTGTCGCGTTTATCAAGAACAACATGACCGCGAAGGAGGACGGGCAGTGAGCATCAACCGAGTGAACATCAGCGGCAACCTGACCCGCGACCCCGAGCTGCGCGCCACCGCCGGCGGGACGCAGGTCCTGTCCTTTGGCGTGGCGGTAAACGACCGCCGCCGCAACGCGCAGACGGGTGAATGGGAGGACTACCCCAACTTCGTCGACTGCACGATGTTCGGCAACCGCGCCGAGGCCGTTGGCCGTTTCCTCGCCAAGGGGATGAAGGTCGCGATCGAGGGCAAGCTGCGCTACAGCTCTTGGGAGCGCGACGGCCAGAAGCGCTCGAAGCTCGAGGTTATCGTCGACGAGATCGAGGTCATGGTGCGCCGTGAGGGGCAGACGCAGGCCCAGCCGCAGCAGAGCCTCGCGGACACGGTGCCCGTGCAGCCACAGGCGCAGGCCGCGCCGCAGTTGAGCGCCCAGCAGGCCTACGCCGCGGTCCCGCAGTCCGAGTTCTACGACGAGGACGTGCCGTTCTGATGAGGCACGTACCCGACATCATCCGCGACCACTGGGAGGCGGCCCTGTTCGCCGCCTCCTTCTCCGCGGGTTTCCTGTTCTTCTCTTCGCTTCTCTGGGGGTGGTTCTGATGGCCAACGACTTCACGGTTTTCGCCAGCTCGATAGCCGAGCTCTACGACGATTACGATCCGAACGACCCCGAGGACATGAGGGAGCGCATGATGCTCGCGGACGCGGTGCTCATGTACGGCCTCCACGGGGTCGAGATCGAGCTGCCCAAGAGCGTCAAAAGGGCCTTCAAGGGACTCAAGAACGCCATCGACAACTCCAAGAACAAGCGCGAGCAGGCCAAGAAGGGCGGCAGGCCGCGCAAGGCCAAGGCCGAGCCGGAGCCCGAACCCGAGCCTGAGCAAAAACCCGAAACCGATGTTTCCGAAAGCGAAAACCTAGGTTTTGAAAACGGGAAACCTAGGTTTACCGAACCCGAAACCGAGGTTTCCGAAAGCGAAAACCCTAACCTAACCTGTCCTAGCCTAGCTTTACCTAGCCTAGCTTGTGTTGATGGTGCGCGCGGCGGCGACGCCGACGGCTTCGCTCCGCCGACCCTGGACGAGTGCCGCACGTACTTCGCCGCCAACTGCATCAGCGGCGACCCCGACAAGTTCTGGGCGCACTACGAGTCGCAGGGCTGGATCCGCTCGAGCGGGATGCCCGTGACCTCGCTCAAGGCAGCGGCGATGCTGTGGAACAGCAAGCAGAAGCAGCTCGACGCCGAGGCCCACGCCCGAGGCAAGCCGACCGACGCCGAGATTCAAGCCGCCACGTTCAAGCCGACGAGGACGCCCGAGCAGACGAGGGCGGAGCTCGAGCGCAGGTGGCGCGAGGAACATCCGGGCATCGACCCGGCGAAGGTGAAGGCCCCGAGGGGGACGACCGCCGACCCGGTGGCGCTCAGGGCGTACCAGGACGCGCGGCGTCTGCTGGACGCGAGGGCCGCATGCGAGAGGAGGGCGTCATGAGCTTGGACGACGAGAGGAGCGAGAACATGGGCAGATCGAAGGGGTCCGCGAGCATCTACGACGACGGGCCGCGCAGCGCCTGCTGCGAGACGTGCGGGTTCTGCGCCGTGAGCGAGACGGCCATGGCGGCGTCCGGCGAGGGTCGCAAGCGCTACACGTGCATGCGCTGCCCCGACTTCGTGCACGCCACGCAGGGGCTCGCCAGGTGCAACTACTGGGAGGCGCGCCATGAGGGCTGAGTCGTGGGACATGCGAGGGGGCAACGTGCTCGTGTGCCGTCAGTGCGGCAGGCGGTTCCGCGCGAGGGGCGCCCGGCAGAAGTACTGCTGCGGATGGTGCGAGAACGTTGCGAACAGGAACGAGAGCAAGCGGCCCGTGGACGTGTACCTCGGGACGAGGAGCGAGGCGGGACGCGAGGTCAACGCCATGCGCGCCGCGCTGGCTGAGGGGAGACGAATCTGATGGAGACTTTGGAACAGATCAAGGCAGACGCAGTCGAGGTGTTCCATTTCGACCGCGAGTGCAGGCCGCAGGACAGGGCGCACGCCTACCTGGGGAAGTACCGCGTCAGGCGCGGCTACAACGACACGGCGATGCAGGTCGCGGTGACCGACATGATCGAGCGCGCCTACGAGGCGGGAAGGGCGGAGGTAGCCGGCGCGAACCTCGTGCAGAACCTGCGCCGCCAGCTGACGAGTATCGAGGCGACCGTCGGGGACGCCATCGACCTGCTCGACGAGAGCATAGGGGGGGCGGACTGCGATGAGTGACTCGAGGGTCGGCGGCTACCCGATGGGGGTGACCGATGCCGCCATCGAGCGCCACTTCGGCGGGGCCTGCGAGCCTCGGATGTGCGGGAACTGCAGGCACTTCTGCGGCAGCGACATCCACGTCGACTACGGCTACTGCCACCTTGAGTTTGAGCGCGCCTACGACGCGGAGGCGCCTGACCGCAAGGAAGGGTTCTGGCGCCTGGCGAAGTGGGCCGTGGCGTGGCTCATGGGGAACCTGCTGTACTGCGAGGACGAGTGCGGCGAGTGCCGCGACTACGAGGAGTTTGGGCTATGAGTATCGAATTGCCGAAAGATGCCGAGGGACGCGAGATTCCGCTTGATACCGAGGTGCTGTATGACGAGTGCGGAACAAAGGTGAGCGTGAAGGAGTTTCTATCCAGAACGTTGGTGGAGAGTCAGAAAAACAGCTGGACGATTAAAGCCCAGTACGAAGGCAACTTTTACTACAACAGCTTCAAGCCAAAGAACATGCACCTCACTCTGCCAGACACTTGGGAGAAGCTGGAAGAGGACTTGCGCAGAGGTGCGGACGCGCTGAATTACGAAGCCTGCGCCTATCTTGGCAAGAGCGCATGCGACTGTTCATCGTGCATCGCCGACAAAGGCGCAACCTGCGAAAGGGTTGTCATGCGCGACATCGCATCCCGCATCCGCAAGCTGAGGGGTGAGGGCGAATGAACATGACACCTTGCTTCATTTCCGAAATGCCCGGGGAAAAGACAAAGGCACTGCTTGTCGGTTTCTACCAAAAAGCATGGACGCATGATGCATCACCTCTAATCGGTGGATTCCCCGCCGGGCAAATCGCGTACCCGGTCGCAGCCGTGATGCTCGAATCGGGCGATGTTGTGACAGTCAGAGCTGAATGCGTGACCATCGACGCGCCTGAAGAGATATTTAGGCAGTACGCATGGATAGGTGGTGAGGGTGAATGACGACCAAGGCTTCGACCCGGTACAAGGTCAGCAAGAAGGTGATAAAGCGTTACTTGGCCGACCATGACCTCACGCAGAAGCAGCTGGCGCAGATGGCTGGCATTACGCCAGGTGCGCTCAGTGCGCTCATCCGCTGCCAGCGCGACATGCGCGTGGGTAACCTTTTTGCGCTTGCCGACGCGATGCGGATGGATCCGCGCGACCTCGTTGAGAAGGTGGACGAATGATTACCGATGATGTACGCCACGAGGTGGCGGCGAAGATGCTCGAGATATGCCGAGAGAACCCGGACGTCTCGCTTCAGGGCATGGTCGCCTCGGCGATGAACGAGTGCCTGCCGGAGGGCATGGAGTACGGCCCGACGCTCGCCGAGCTGATTGACCGCCCGACATGCCACAACGTCGCCGACTACACCAAGGAGTCGTTCAGGTGCTCAGAGTGCGGATGCCGTGTGCTGGTGCCCGGTGGCCGGCCGGACGGCGTGCTCGTCGTGACCTCCGAGGCGTTCCCGCTCGACTGGTACTCGTGCCCGGTGTGCGGGGCGGTGGTCCTCGATGACGCGTATTAAGTTCGCAAGGCCGGTCGATTGCCCGACGTGCGGTGCGACCCCGTCGCACCAGAAGTGGAAGCCACGCAAGTTGGTGTACACAAACGAGGTGGTCGCGATAGGGGACGTCGACCCAGTCGACGCCGTCCATTGCCCTAGGTGCGACCTCGTCTTCGGCGTCGTGCATTACGAGCATGACGACACGTATATCACGAGTTGGACCGAGTTCGAGACGATCCCACGGTATTGCCCGTGGTGTGGGGAGGATTTGACAAATGCCCGATAACGAGATGAAGCCGGTGTTGTCGCCATCTGTCGAGCTGTTGAGACCCGACGGCCCCGCTGCGAAGGCCGCTGCCGCCATCATGGCAAACATAGTTGCGGGTTTCAAAGAGAACCTCGTGCCCGAGCTGCGTGGCGTAGTGCGCGAGATGAGGAAGTTTGACAAGTATCTTGACCCTACGCGGCAACGGGCCAGAGCCCGTGCGCTGAGGCGCTCCCGCCGAAACGTCGAGACGCTCAAGCGCGAGGGGAGGTGCAGGTGATGGCGAGGACCGGCCTTCGCATCGAGGTCCGCCGCCACATCTTCAGGCGGCTGGGCGCGCCGTACGGAAACTGACAGATAAGGGGAGGGTGCCATGCCGGCACCCTCCCCGCAGCCCGTTTGGGGGACCACTTGAGGGGAACGTCGAGGCTTACGGATGGGCCTTTTGGCCCATCTACGGAATCTACACACATGCCGCTCGGGGCCGAGCTCGCCCGCCGACGGCGCAAGGGCTACCGGCTCTGGACGCCGGACATGGTGCGTGCGATGCAGGCGCACCCGGAGAGGAGCGCGGCCGAGATCGCGGCGCTCCTCGGCGTGACGCCGTCGAGCGTGCGCCACGCCAGGCAGAGATACGGTCGCTTCGGCAGCGGCACGGGGATGCTGTGCATCGCGTGCGACTCACGGCCCGTGTTCGACACCTCGGCGCAGGCGAGGAGGTGGGGACTGTGCAAAGGGTGCTATCTGGCGGAGCGGAAGAGGCGGCTCGAGGAGGAGGCGGAGAGCAACCGCATACGACAGGCCGCGCACAGACGGCAGAAGCTGGACGGAGACGCTTGAGAGGCTGGCCGAGGTAATCAGTATCATGTCGACCAAGGTCGAGTAGCCGAAAGGCCCCGGTTTCCCGGGGCCTTTTCTTTAAACGTTACCCCCTTTTTACGCTCGTGGGCAAACGCACGCGCTTGTCCACGTGCGTAAAAAGGTGGGAACGTTCGCGTTTCCATATGGCTATCTACCAGCGGAAATGTGATTTTGTGGCGGGAAAAGGGCGTGAAAAACTGACCAAGGAGGGCATCGAGGATGCCGTCCGCCTGTGCCGTGCCGGAATGACCGACAGGGACATCGCCGCGTATCTCGGGGTCGCACGCGAGACATACAGCCGCTGGATCAACCACCCCAGAACAGGCAATCAGCGTCAACTGTGTCACGTTCTAAAAAAGGCCGAGGTCGAGCGCAAGGCGACGCTCGTGGGCCGCATCATGGACGCGAGCGGCGACAGCTGGCAGGCGGCGGCGTGGCTTTTGGAGCGCAAGTACCCGCAGGAGTACGCCAAGGCGCAGCGCATCATGGACACCACCGACAGCGCCGTGCTGAAGGCCGCCAAGGAGCTGGTGCTGTCCGTGCCGTCCTCAATCGGCGGGGACTAGCAGCCGATGCCGCTCACGAGGATGCAGGGCGAGTACCTCGCCAACTGCACGCACCGATACAACGTCAAATGCGGGGCGACGGGCTCGGGCAAGAGCTACGTCGACATAGCCGTGACCATACCGCAGAGGCTTCTCGCCATGAGGGGCGAGGGGCTGGCGGTGATGATCGGCAACACCCGCTCGACGCTCGAGCGCAACATCTTGGAGCCGATGCGCTCGCTCTACAGCGAAGACGTCGTCAGCCAGATCGGGCGGGACAACACGGCCCAGATATTCGGGCGAAAGGTCTACTGCCTCGGGGCGGACAAGAAGACAAGCGTATCCAAGATTCAGGGCGCCACGTTCGAGTGGGTCTACGGCGACGAGGTCGCCACGTGGAGCGAAGACGTGTTCCAGATGCTCAAGAGCCGCCTGCGCTGCGAGCACAGCTGCTTCGACGGTACCTGTAACCCCGACAGCCCCAACCACTGGTTCAAACGGTTCCTCGACGGCGACAGCGACATCTACAGGCAGGACTACACGATCTGGGACGGTGCGCTGGCACCGGATGTCATCGAGGCCCTCATCAAGGACTACGGCAGCGGCGTGTACTACGACCGCTACATCTTGGGCAAGTGGACGCTGGCAGAGGGCCTGGTCTACCCCGAGTGGGAGGGTGCCCTCGAGAGCCGGTATACGGGTAGCGCCGCCAAGTACGCGGTGTCTTGCGACTACGGCACGCAGAACGCCTTCGCGGCGCTGCTGTGGGCGTTTGACGGCAGGGTGTGGCACGCGGTGGACGAGTACCGCTACTCGGGCCGCGACACGGGGCACCAGAAGACGGACGCCGACTACGTGGCCGACATGGCCGACTTCGTGCGCGGGCTGGGCAAGCCGCCCACGTTCATCATCGACCCGAGCGCCACGAGCTTCATCGCCGCGATGCGGCAGGCCGGGTTCAAGACCAAGAAGGGGCGCAACGACGTCGCGGACGGCATACGAGAGACGGGGGTGTGCCTGGGCAACGGCACGGTGCGCATCTCCGACGCCTGCGCGGGGCTGATAGGCGAGCTCGGCGGCTACTGCTGGGACGCCAAGGCGGACGGCGACAGGCCCGTCAAGGTCGAGGACCACAGCTGCGACGCGCTCCGTTACGGCGTGGCAACACTGCGCATGTACAAGCCTGCGAAAGAGCAGGTAAACCCATTCTTTGGAGGGAGGTAGCGGCTTGTCTAAGGGGCCTTTGGTGACCGATGGCGACCTCAAGGCGGCGGCGTCGGCGACGGCGTTCGCGGCAGACGCCATCGAGCGGCACATGTCGAGCGAGATGTACCGCAACGCCGTCACCGCGAACGAGTACTACCGCCAGCACAACGTCACGATCAACCGTTTCGTGCAGAAGATCTACTCGTGCTCCGGTGCCGAGGCCGAGGACTTCACGGCCTCGAAGCTGAGGCTGGCGAGTAACCTGTTCAAGCGCCTAAACGTCCAGCGCTGCACGTACTCGCTCGGTAAGGGCGTGAGCTTCGTGGACGTCTCGGCGGGCGGCAAGGACACGACCAAGGAGGGGCTTGGCGACCGCTTCGACGACGACGTCATGGAGATGGGGCTCAAGGCGCTCATCCACGGTGTGTCGTTCCCGTTTTGGAACCTCGACCACATCGATGTGTTCACCGCCGACGAGTTCTGCCCGGTGTGGGACGAGTACTCGGGGGCGCTATACGCCGGCGTGAGGTTCTGGCGGCTCGATTCCGACCACCCGTGGCACGCGACCCTCTACGAGCAGGACGGCTACACTGAGATGGTGTCGGGCGGCAGCGGCTTCGACTTCGAGGTGGCCGAGGCCAAGCGCGCCTACAAGGTCACGTATCGGGAGATACCGGCGGACGGGATGAAGCTGGCCGTCGATGCGGAAAACTACTCCCGCCTGCCCATCGTGGCGGTCTGGGGCAGCGACGCGCACCAGAGCACGCTCGTCGGCATGCGCGAGAGCATCGACGCCTACGACCTCATCAAGAGCGGCCTGGTGAACGACACGCGCGACTGCGCGCAGATCTACTGGCTCATCAACGGAGCCGGCGGCATGGACGACAGGGACCTCGACCTGTGGCGGGCGAAGCTCAAGCTGACGCACGTGGCCGAGGTCGACGCCGAGCAGGGGCAGTCCGTGACGCCGTACACGCAGGAGGTGCCCGTCGAGGGCCGCAAGGAGACGCTGGCGCAGATCAAGGCCGACATCTACGAGGACTTCGGCGCGCTGGACGTCCACACCATCGCGGCGGGGGCGACCAACGACCATATCGACGCGGCATACCAGCCGATGGACGAGGAGGCCGCCGAGTTCGAGCGCCACATCCGCGAGGGTATCATGGACATCCTTGCGTTGCAGGGCATCGAGGACACGCCCGTGTTCACGCACACTCGCATCAGCAACACCAAGGAGCAGGTCGAGACCGTGTGCCTGGAGGCCGAATATCTGGACGACGAGACGATCCTGCGAAAGCTGCCGAACATCACGCCCGACGAGAGGGCGAAGATTTTGGAGCGCAAGCAGCGGGAGCAGGAGGAGCGCATGGCAGCGCTGCCGCCCGCCCTGGCGGCTAACGCGAAGGGCGCCCAGGAGGGCGACGAGGACGACGACAACGACGAGGAAGGTGATGAGTGATGGCGGCATTGCAAGTGCTTGACGGCGAGCTGTGGCAGTGGGACACCGGGCGCGAGGTCGAGGTTGTCGGCTGCGAGCAGGTGCATTTCGCCAAGTCGACCACAGGGACGTGCTACACGGTCGCGGTGGCCGACAGCAAGGCGAAGATTCCCGACGAGCTGCTTCAGGCGGCTGGGCGCGTGTACGCATGGGCCTACATCACGGACGAGGCATACGGCGGGCGCACGCGCATCGAGGCGCTCTGGGACGTAAAGAGGCGAGCCAAGCCCGCCGAGTACATCTACGAGCCGAGCGACCAGCGCACCATCAAGGACGCAGAGACGGCGCGAGACGAGGCCAAGACCGCGCAGAAGGCGGCGGAGGCCGCACGCGACAGGGCCGTCGCCGCCGAGGTCAAGGGGGCACGCGCCACGACGCTCGCCTCGGGCTCGGAGGCAACGGCGACGATGGAGAACAACGTGCTGGTCGTCGGCGTGCCGAAGGGCGACGCGCTGAGATACAGCGACCTTACCGCCGAGCAGATCGCGGAGCTCAAGAAGCCCGCAACGGACGCGGCGGCTGGCGTGAACAAGGTCAACAACGAGTTCAAGCAGCTCAAGGCTTCTGTCGAAACGGCTGAGAAAAAGCGCGCCGACGCCGAGACCGAGCGCGGGCAGACCGAGTCCGAGCGCAAGACCTCCGAGACGGAGCGCAAGGAGGCTGAGGTGGGGCGCAAGACCGCCGAGCAGAAGCGCGAGCAGGATTCGACCAAGGCCCTCGCCGACGCGCAGGCGGCGCTCAAGGACGCCAAGACGGCAGCCCTGAACTACCAGTCGATTATCGACTCGGCGGCTGCCGTGACGGCGCTGGGACTCAAGAAGGTAAACGGCAAGATTTGCCAAATGCGAAAGGTAGGTGCCTAAATGGCCGATACGCAGGCAACCGAGCAGGCAACCGAGGGGTTCGGGTATGCGGACCCGCTGGCATCGGACAAGGCGGTGTGGGCGCTTGTCGGCGCGGTGAAGAATCTGGGCGACCAGAAGGCGCTCGAGCGCGATGCCTCGACGGGCCGCTACTCCAACGAGAGCGTCGCCGCGATGGTGGACAAGCACAAGACGGGGCTGGTGTACACGTTCCTCATCCCGGCGGGCAGCCCCACCGACATCCAGCCCATGAGCGCCGCCGCGAAGCGCGTGGCCTCCACCGAGTTCGTGCCGGCGACGGCGACGAGCGCGGCTGTCGACCCGTTCGACACCGAGGGCGGCCCGTGGTTCCACGTGTCCGCCAACGCCGGTGCCGACGCCGACGGCGTGCCGTGGGTCGAGGCCATCGACGGCGTAGACTACGGCTTCTCGCGCGTGGACAACGGACATGGCAACAACGTCTACGAGATCGCGCCGGTCGTGTGGCAGGCGGTCGAGGTGCTGACGAACGGCAACCTGCTCGTCTCGTGGTCCGACAGCCGATTCAGCGGCTCGCAGCCGAACCCCAAGGCGTTGCTGCCGGACGGCACGCTGCGACCGTACATGCTGACGCCGACGTACCCCATGAGCATAGACGCCGACGGGCGCCCGCGTTCCGTCTCGGGCGCGAAGGTCGCCAACCGAGTGACCTCGCACGACTCGCTCATCGACCTGTGCAAGACGGCGACCACGGGCTACTCGGGAATGTCGGCCTACGACCAGTGGTACGTCAACTTCCACCAGCTGACCAAGACGCTGTGCAAGTCCTCCCAGGTGGACTTCCCGGGCTGCACCGACTTCAACGTGCAGATTCACCCGGCAATCGCCGAGACGGGCGTCACGCGCGTCGTCGTGACCGCGTCGCAGGCCGCGAGTATCCCCGTGGGCGCGTCGCTGATGTACGGCACCGACACGGGCACCAAGTGCCCAGACCGAGGCGCCGCGGCGGCGTACGACGTGTTCGACGGTGCCGTTGTCGGTGGCAAGGAGACGCTCGCAGACGGCAACGTGGCGCTTCTCATGGACGTCGCCAAGGCGTTCGACACGACCGTGAACACATGGCTCCAGAGTGCGCCGTGGAGCACGGGCAACACCGATGCCCTCGTGGGTGACGGCCAGGTGGCGAAGGACGGCAAGCATCCGTTCAAGGTCGGCGGCGTCGAGACGGGGCTGGGCCTGTGGGAGTTCATGGGCGATACGCTCTTCGTCTCCGACGGCACGGGCTTCGGCATCGCGGTCAACCCCGACACTCGCAATGAGAAGAAGAACGCCGTGGCGGACGGGGTGACCCCGACGGCGGCGTGCATGCCGACGGCTGATGGCTACATGCTCGACATCCAGTTCGTCAACGGCCTCATCTTGGGCAAGGGGCTCGGCGGCTCGGCGACGACCGGTGTCGGCGACTACTTCTACTTCGACACCTCCGGCGGAAAGGTAAAGGGCACAATCCGTCTGGTTCGGTTCCTTGGCGACCTGCGGGACGGCTCGGCGGCTGGTCTTCGTTTCGCGAACTCGAGGAGCTGGTCTGGCGGGGCGCACTGGTACTTCGTCTCCCGGCTTTCTGCTACGGGCCGTAGCCGGGGGTGAATCAGGGCGTAGCCCTGAGAGGGGGCTGGCCCCCTCCTAACCCCAAACAGGGATTCACGGTGAGGGCGGCGCTGGTTTCTGGTTCAGTTCCTTGGCAACCTGAGGAACGGCTCGGCGGCTGGTCTTCGTTACGCGAACTCGAGGAACAGGTCTGGCAGGGCGAACTGGAACTTCGTCTCCCGGCAATCTGTCTATAAATCTCTACTCGCACCGTGTCTACCGCGCCCGCCGCTTTCTGGCGGGACGCGGCTCAGCCTGACTCCTTTGAGTGAAATTTGTCCGCAAGGCTCACGGGCTGGTAGCCGCAAGGCGAACGCTCGTATGACAGACAGAAAGAGCTTTGATCTATGAAAACCTACTGCAAGGGCCTCGAGTTCACGCGCAAGAGCGTCGTCGAGGCCCTGCACCGATGGAAGAAAAGCGACTCCGGCAAGGAGAACGGCTGGCGCGTCGCCGACGAATACGGCACCGAGACGGCGTTCGTCGACCGCATCTGGCTAGAGCTCTCGACCGAGACGCTGACATTCGACCCCATCCGAACCTATCTGAAACACGATCCGAACAGCGGCAAGCTGCGCGAGATAAGCGTCGAAAGCATCAAGCGGCAGGTGTGCAACTACCTGTGCGTCGGGGCACTCGAGCCGCTCCTTGCCGCCAAGGTCGGCTTCTGGCAGGTGTCGAGCGGCGTCAAGGGCAAGGGAGCGGCGCTGGGGATGCGCAAGCTCAGGCGCGAGGTTCACCGCTTCGCCTACCACGTGCACGTCGACATCAGCAACTGCTACGGCTCGATGCAGACGGCGATAGTTGAGGGTCTGGTGGCGCGCTACGTCAAGAACAGCCAAGTCCTCTACCTGCTTCATTCGCTGCTGTCGACGATGAACGGCGTCCTTATCCTCGGCAGCTACCTGTCGCTTCGGTTGGCGGCGTTCGTGATCTCGTTCGCGTACCACGCGGTCGAGGAGGCGGCGAAGGAACGGCGCGGCAAGCGCGTGAGGCTCGCGGGATGCCAGGTGTGGTACGCCGACGACGGCTATTTTCTCGGCAACTCAAAGCGCTCGCTCAGGAAGGCCGCGGCCATCGCCGCACGCGTTTTGGGGCGGCTAGGATTGTCGCTGAAGCCGTGGAAGGTGAGGCGCAACGGCGCCGAGCCCATCGACTTCGCGGGGTACCGCATCTGGTGCGCCCGGGGCCGTCGGGTCGACCTGAGAAAGCGGCTGTGGAAACGCCTGCGGCGCGCGTTCGCGCGCTACGGGCGCAGGCGCACCGAGCGCTTGGCGAGGCGCGTGTGCTCTTACTGGGGCTGGCTGAAAACGGCCGTCATGGAGCACCAGATGAACGTCAAGCGGTGCATATTCAACGCGGCGAGGGCCGTGGGTTAGGAGGAAAAATATGGTTGTGAAGTCGGAGCGAACGGGCGAGAGGCCCGAGACGGTCGAGATCGCGGGGACCGACGTCTGGCTGCGCCGCGGCATCGCCGAGGGCGAGCGCGAGGAGCAGGGCGGCGAGGGCGGTTCCGTCAAGGTGAAGGTGTTCACCTACGAGGAGCTGCACTTCACCGACCCGACTGGCGAGCTGACGGTCGAGGGCGCAAAGGCCGACTTCGACACCGTCTGGGCGGCACACGAGGCGGACGGCATGAGCATGGAGGAGCAGATCGCATCGCTCCAGCAGCAGGTCGCCGACTCGCAGGCGGCCCTTCTCGAGCTCGGCGACATCGTTGGAGGTGAGTAACTTGGCGAAGATCTACTACCGCGCCGTGAAAAGCGGCAGGCGTACGCTCGAGAGCGTTCCCGAGCGCTGGCGCGACGAGGTGCGCCAGATGCTAGAGGCAGACGGCGAGTAGGGAAGGGCCCCGGCTTCGGTCGGGGCCCTTTTCCGTTATGCGCGGGCGACCATGCGTGCCGACGATTGGAGGCGGCGCATGGCGAAGGATAGCGCTCACGAGTTCTCAGACGCCGAGATTCGGGCGTTCGAGCGCGAGGTGGCGGGAGTGTACGGCGAGGCGAGCAAGACGGCCTACGCCAACCTCAAGCGCTATCTGGCGCAGTTCGAGGCCGATGACGAGAAGATGCGCGAGCGGCTTGAGGCCGGCGAGATCACCAAGGCGCAATACAGGTCTTGGCGAAGCGGGAAGATAGCGGCTGGCAGGCGCTACCGAATCGTGCTCAAGCAGTGCGCCGAGGCCATGACGCACGCGAACGTCGTCGCAGCCGCCGCCATCGAGGGCAGGCTGCCCGAGGTCTACGCTGAGAACTACAACTACGGCACTTGGCAGGTCGAGAGCGCCGTGGGCGTTGACACGGCCTACGCGCTGCAGGACGCCTCGACCGTTCAGAGGCTGCTCACCGACCACGACAGCTACCTGCCCAAGCCCTCCGTCAACGTCGCCAAGGACGTGGCGTGGAACCGCCGGCTCATAGCCAACCAGATCACGCAGGGCGTGCTGCTCGGCGAGTCGATACCCAAGATTGCGAAGCGCATCCAGGACGTGGCGGGGTCCAACCGCGCGGCGGCGGTGCGCTTGGCGCGGACCTCGACGACGGCGGCGGAGAACGCCGGGCGCGTCGACAGCTACAAGAGGGCCAAGGGGCTCGGCATCAATGTACAGCAGGAATGGGTAGCGACGCTTGACCTGCGCACGCGCTCGAGCCACAGGAAGATTGACCGCGAGAAGGTCGAGGTCGGCGAGAAGTTCAGCAACGGGTGCCGCTATCCCGGCGACCCGGAGGCGCCGTATGCCGAGACGGCGAACTGCCGCTGCACGCTGGTGGCGTGCTGTGACGGACTCGACGTGCTCGACGGCGAGCGCTTCAGCCGCCTGCCCGAGGGCATGACCTACGAGGAATGGAAGGCTGGCAAGCCCGCCGTCAACGGCACCAAGCCCGCGAACCGCACCATCTCCGAGTTCATGGAGATGCCCGGCACCAAGCGCAAGCTGGATGTGGCGGGCGTGTCCAAGACCGAGGCGCGCAAGCGGCTCTCGCGCCAACTCGAGGACTACGGCATACCGTCGAGCGGGTTCAGGAAGATGTCGGCGGGCGACCAGCAGAAGGTGCTGGACTCGGCGCTCGGCACGGTCTACGAGGGCGGCAGGAAATCGAGGGCTAAGCCGGTAGAGCACTCAATGGAGTTCGCGGTGGATATGGGGAAGATCGCGAGCAGGGACTACAGGGTAAAGGTGTCTAAAGCCGTCGGCAAAGATGCCGCGGACGGCGTACATGCGAGCATAAGACGCATCCTCAGCCACCGAGGGGGCACGAACGGCGAGGACCTTTACGCCATCGACTTGTCAACGGGCAAGACAATCACGAGCTGCGTTAACTCGACCGTCGGCAGCACCGTGGTCCCTCCGGCGAAGTTCGGCAAGAAGGTCGAGGCGGCAATCGGGGACGGTCGGCGCGTAGTGCTGCTCCACAACCACCCGGCCTCTGGCATCCCTAGCGCGGCTGACCTTTTGGCGGTCGGCGGCAAGGGCTGCGAGATGGGGATAATCGCAGCTCACGATGGAAGTATCTACACGTTCGAGAAGGTTTCCGAGCCGGATGCGTCCTATAATGTCGATGAGGTGAAGTACCTTAGAATCCAAAGGCTTTACGGCGGCAACGAGGACAGGCTGTTTCGGGCGATTGAGGAGAGGTTCGGTTTCAAGATTGAGCATCATGAATGACATACTCAACGAAGCCGTTAGCTATCTCGACGGAAGAGACGACGTCGACGCTATAGGTCACGTTCTCGATTCCAAGCCTAAAGCCGTTCAGGAGCTATGGCTTAAAGAGGCCAAATACGACGACGAGAATCGCAGGGAGTACTACGAGCTGTTTGGCCCGGATAAGTTCGAGGATGCTCTTGAAGCCGATATAGTCGAGATATTCGAAAGCGAACTAAATAACTAGCCAGCAGGCCCCGCCACGGCGGGGCTTTTTTCATGCCGCGTGACCGTGCCGCGACACTGCCCGCAGAGAGATTGGGGCAGGCATGAAAGAGCTATTCACTTGCGCGAACTGCGGCGACTGCGCCGTAAAGCTTGGTTTCGGCTTCACGTTCCCGGACACCTACATCTGCACGCAGCGCGGCGACGAGGTCGAGCCCGACGACGGCTGCACGCTCGGGTGCGAGGGCATGCCGGTGCAGGCTATCGAGGCCGTCGAGGCGGACGTCAACGGCCGTGTGGGCTACGGGTGCGAGGTGCTCGACTGATGGCTTACGGGCTCGTCGGCGGCGTCGGCGACCACGGCCGGCACGGCACCCTCATCACCGAGGAGATCGTAAACGCCGCGAAGCTGGATACCGCCGAGTGCATCGAGATACGGCAGAACAACATCGAGCAGGTCGAGAAGGCCCTCCTGCGGGCCTATAAGACGGGGCTGGAGGAGATAGGCCTCGTCGCGGAGGGCTACGCCAAGGCGACGTGCCCGGTCGACACGGGCAGGTTGCGCAACTCCGTCACGCACCTACTCAAAGGCTACGACTGCTTCATCGGGACCAACGTCGAGTACGCGCCGTACGTCGAGGAGGGGACCTCCCGCATGAAGGGCAAGCACTTCCTGCGCAAGGCGGCAACGGGCCACGGAGACACGTACCGGGCGATTCTCGAGAAGCACCTGAGGGGCGGCGCGTAGGGCCGCGTTACTCCGCTTGGATACTCACCCTTGCCGCGAGGTATTGCGGCGCGGGCCCTGCCGAGGCAACAGGCTGGGACCCGCCCATTCCGAAGCAAGGGAGATTCTGTTGGCACTCACGCGAAAGATGCTCAAGGCAATGGGCATCGAGGACGAGAAGATCGACCAGATCATCGAGGAGCACGCCGAGAGCGTGGACGCGCTCAAGGCGCAGCGCGACGAGCTCAAGGAGGCCGCGGGCAAGGCGGACGGCTACAAGAAGGAGCTGGACGCGCTCAAGGCCAAGGGCGAGGGCGCGGGCGAGTACGAGGAAAAGTACAAGGCCAAGTGCAAGGAGCTCGACGACTACAAGGCCGAGGTCGAGGGCGAGAAAGCCACAGCCGAGAAGCGCAGCCTGTACCGAGAGCTGCTCAAGTCGGCGGGCGTCGACCCCAAGCGCATCGAGACCGTTCTCAAGGTTTCCGACCTCGAGAACGTGACCGTCAAGGACGGCGCTATCGAGGGCGCGGACAAGCTCACCGAGGGCATCAAGGCCGACTGGGCCGACTTCATCGCAACCACGACCGTCAAGGGCGCCGACGTGGCCCACGCCCCCAAGGGCGAGGGCGGCAAGGACATCAACGAAATGAGCACCGCCGAGTACATGAAGTACAAGGCGGAGCAGAGAGGCTAAGGGGTTTCTATGTCGAACACCATCCTTACACCCAACATCATCGCCAACGAGGCGCTGGACGTTCTGCGCACCAACGCCGTCATGGCCAACCTCGTCCACCGCGACTACTCCTCCGAGTTCGTCGCCGGCGTGGGCGACACCATCACCGTCCGCAAGCCCGCAACCTTCGAGGCCAAGGAGTTTACTACCGAGGTCGAGGTGCAGGACGCCACGGAGGGCAAGGTTCCCGTCAAGATGGACAAGCTGCTCGACGTGACGTTCGCCGTCACGTCCAAGGAGCTGACGATGGGCATCGTCGACTTCTCCGCGCAGTTCCTCGTCCCCGCGATGCAGGCCTTCGCCGACAAGATCGACGGCTACCTGCTCGCGCTCGAGAAGGACGTCACGAACCGCGTCGACCACACCAAGGGCGCCATCGCCGTGGCGGACATCATCGCCGCCCGCAAGTTCCTCGTGGACGCCAAGGCGCCCTCCACGGAGCGCCGCTTCGTCTACGGCTCCCAGGCCGAGGCCGACCTGCTCAACACCGAGGCGTTCACCAACGCCTCCGCCGTCGGCGACAACGGTACCGCCCTCAAGGAGGCATCGCTTGGCCGCAAGTACGGCCTCGACTTCTACTGCGACCAGAACGTGCAGAAGACCACGGCGGAGACGGCCAACTACACGCCGTCCATCGCGTTCCACAAGAACGCCTTCGCGCTCGTGACCCGCCAGCTCGAGATGCCGCTCGGCGCCCCCAAGGCGTTCTCCACCTCCTATGACGGCTTCGGCCTGCGCGTCGTGCAGGGCTACGACCAGAAGACCAAGACCGACACCGTCTCCATCGACATGCTCTGCGGCGTCAAGACCCTCAGCCCCGAGCTCGCCGCCGTCATCACCGATAAGCGATAGGCGCAGAGATGCTCGAGCAGGTGCTTCTGTCGCTGCGCAACTGGTTCGTCGCCGACAAGCGCACGGGGCGCGTCCGCATCGAGGACGGCCGCCTCGTGCCGCCCGCGGTCCTCGGCCTCAAGGAGGGCCAGTACATCCGCATCACGGGCTCGACGTTCAACGACGGGCTGCACTCATGGCCCTGCAACGGACTCACGGACGAGGAGTTCGTCGGCACCGTCTGGGCGCTCGCCATCCCGCAGGCCGTGGTCGACCTCGCTGACGAGATCGCGGCGTGGCAGACCGAGCACGCCAAGGAGTTGGACAGCCCGTACGCATCCGAGAGCTTCGGCGGCTACAGCTACACGCGCGTCGGGGGCGACGGCTCGCCCATCACGTGGCGACAGCAGTTCAAGGCGCGTCTCGACCCTTGGAGAAAGCTGTGAGCCGCCTGTACGAGCGCATGGCGGTGGCGTGCGCGAGGCTCGTCTCAAAGACCGAGCCTGACGGCGAGGGCGGATTCAAGACCGTCCTCGCCGTCGGCGACGGCTTCACGGCGGCGATCGTGCGCGACAGCTCCACGGCCTCGCGTATCGCGGAGCACGACGGCGTGAGGAACGTATACACCGTGACCACCGACGAGCCGCTGCGGTACGGCGACCTCTTCCAGCGTGCGTCCGACGGGCAGGTATTCCGCTGCACGTCGAACGCGGACGACGGCGCCGCGCCGCGCTGCGCGTCGTTTGGCTTCGGCCAGTGCAGCGCGGAGGAGTGGGAGGTGCCGGATGGCGACTAAGGCGGCAGCATTGCAGGCGTGGCTCGAGGGCTTCGGGCTGCCCGTGTACCGCGACTCGGCGGTGCCGGGCGAGGCGAAGATGCCCTACATCACCTACGACCTGCCGACCGCGGCATTTGGCACGCAGTGCAACTCCGAGGTGAACCTCTGGTTCCGTACATCGTCCGAGGCCGCGCCCAACGCCAAGGCCGAGGAGGTCGCCCGGGCGCTCGGGCTCTCCGGCGTGCTGCTGCCGTGCGACGGCGGCGGCATGTGGGTGATGCAGGGCGAGCCGTTCTGCAACGCCATGGCCGACGAGGACAACGCCGTGAAGCGCCGAATCATCAACCTGACCATTGAGTACATGACCAGCTACTAGGAGGTCATATGTCTAAGTTCACGCGCATCCCCGAGAACACGTTCAAGGAGATCGTCATCAACGCGGGCCTGCTCGCCACGAATTTCAACCCCAAGACCGCCGAGGTCGCGGAGTCCGAGCTGATGGGCGCGACGAGTGGCGGAACCAGATTCGCCGCCACGCCCAATTTCATCGACTACGGCGAGGACATCGACAACTGCCCCGCCAACACGATGGAGCTGAAGCGCATCGACAGCATCGAGGCCAAGCTGAGCGGCACCTTCGTGACGTTGAACACCACGCTCGGCAAGAAGCTCGCAGCCGCAGCCGACGAGACCGAGGGGAAGATCGTCCCGCGCTCCGCGCTCTCGGAGGCCGACTTCGCCGACATCTGGCTCATCGGCGATTACTCGGGCGAGAACGGCAACGGCTATATCGCCATCCGCCTCATCAACGCGCTCAACACGGGCGGTCTGCAAATCACGACGCAGAACAAGGCCAAGGGCCAGTTCGCGTTCGAGTTCACGGGCCACTACTCAATCAAGAACCCTGAGATCGTGCCCTATGAGCTGTATATCAAGCAGGAGATTGGAGCCTAACCATGAAGCTGGAGAACCTTAACGCCGACGAGTTCCAGAACGCCATGTGCCTGTTGGCGGACGTGGCGGAGGACGTCATGAACGGCGAGCTTGGCGCGAAGGCAAAGGCCGCCTACGCCAAGTTCCGCGCTGATTCCGCCAAGGCGAAGGCCAAGGCGAATGCCAAAGTCAAGGGCGACCCCGAGGCCGCGAAGGTAGCCGCCGCCTCCGAGGTCAACGGCCTCGCCGTGGACATGGTGGCGGGGCTTCTGCCCGACGTGCTGCGCCAGGGCGGCGAGATCAGCTACAAACTGCTCGCCGCGCTCGACGGCCAGACGCTCGAGGAGTACAAGGCCGACTTCACCGTCAAGAAGTGGGTGAACGACATCAAGGATGCCATCGACGGCATCGACGGCATCAAGGACATCCTGGCTCCTTTTTTTGGATAGCCGCCGAGGACCCATCTCACATATGGCTCTGTCTGGGCGAGTACGTCGGGCCACGGCGTGCTCGCCCTTTCTGTAGGTACATGGTCGCGCGGTGGCGCGAGCGGGACGAGCGGGAGGCGTTCCGCGTGTACCTGAGCGAGTCGGTGCGTCTCATGGCGCAGGGGAAGTGGCTCAAGGAGCCCTTCCTGAGCATCGTCAACGGCGGTGCGGGCGATGGGTCCGAGGCGGAGGACACGCGCAGCGGCGACGAGATCGCCACAGACATCATCGAGCGGATGGGATTGAAGGTGGTCTAGGTGGACCTTCTCGACCTGATGATTAAGGTCGGCCTCAAGGACGAGGCCAGCGGCAAGGCCGAGGGCGTGGCCTCGAAGGTCGTGGGCACGCTCGGCAAGGCCGGCGCGACCGTTGCCAAGGCGGTAGGCGTGGGCGTCGCCGCCGTGGGGGCGGGCGTCGCCGCCATCGGCGTGGCGAGCACGCAGGCCTACGCCGCGTACGAGCAGAACGTCGGCGGCATCCAGAAGATTTTCGGCAACATGGGCAAGTCGCTCGACGAGTACGCCGCGCTCACGGGGCAGACCGTCGAGCAGTGCTCCGGCAAGTGGCAGCAGCTCGAGCAGGCGCAGACCACGGTGCTCGCAAACGCCGACGCAGCCTACAAGACGGCCGGCATTAGCGCCAACCAATACATGGAGCAGGTGACAGGTTTCTCGGCCTCGCTCGTTTCCTCACTGGGCGGCGACACGGTAAAGGCCGCGAAGTACGCCAACACGGCAATGGTCGACATGAGCGACAACGCGAACACCTTCGGCACGGCGATGGAGGACCTCCAGAACGCGTACCAAGGATTCGCCAAGCAGAACTACACGATGCTCGACAACCTCAAGCTGGGGTACGGCGGAACCAAGGAGGAGATGCAGCGCCTCATCAAGGACGCGCACGCCGTCAACTCCGCCGTGGACGAGTCGAGCCTCTCGTTCGACAACGTCGTGCTCGCCATCCACACGATGCAGGAGCAGATGCAGATCGCTGGCACGACCTCGCGCGAGGCGGCAACCACCATCGAGGGCAGCGTCAACATGATGAAGGCCTCGTGGGAGAACTGGCTGACCGAGCTGGGCAAGGACGACGCCGATATGGGCAAGCTCACCGAGGAGCTGGTCGAGTCGGTCGAGACGGCGGCCTCGAACGTCATCCCGCGCGTTGCGACCATCGTCGGCACGGCGCTGTCGCAGCTACCGAGCCTTGTCACGTCGGTCGGTCCCGTGCTCGGCCAGGCGTTTGTCGACATCTTCACGCAGGCGCTCGACAGCGCGGCTGAGGCCGTACCCGGGCCCATGGGCGACATCCTCTCCGCCGTTTCGGACGGCGTGGACGAGATCGGCGAGCGCTTCAAGGGCCTTGGCGAGATCTGGTCGGCTGGCGACAACCCGCTCGAGTCGCTGCACCTCGCCATGGTCTACGGCCTGACGCTGCTCGAGGGCGACCTGTCCACGCTGCAGGAGAACATCACCTCATCGCTGCCCGGCATCGCCGAGGGCTTCGCCGACGTGGGCGGCGAGGTCGTTCCCAGGCTCGCCGAGGGAATCGAGATGGGGCTGTCGTTCCTCTCCGAGACGGCGGCGTCGCTCATGACATCGCTCGGCGGCTACCTGTCCGAGAACCTGCCCTCCATCACGGAGAGCGGCCTGCAGATTCTCACCGGCCTCTCCGAGTCCATAGCCGAGAACGCGGGCGTTCTGGCAGAGGGCGCGGCGAACCTCATCGTCGGCTTGGCGCAGGGTATCGCCGACAGCCTGCCGACGCTCATCGAGCAGGCCCCGGTCATCGTGCAGAACCTCGCCAGCGCGATCAACGACAACGCGCCGATACTGCTCGGTGCCGGCATCCAGGCAATCGTGACGCTGGCGCTTGGCATCGTGCAGGCGATACCGACGCTCATCGCCAACATCCCGGCCATCTTCTCGGCCTTCGTCTCGGCTTGGTCGGCGCTCGACTGGCTGAGCCTAGGCAGGAATGCCATCACGTTCCTTGGCAACGGCATCACCGGCATGGCCGGCTTCGTCAGCTCGTGCGGCGCCAACATCGTGTCCGCTATCCGCGGCGCAATCCAGAACCTGCCGTCCACCCTGGCGAGCATCGGCCGCAACGGAATCAGCAGCCTGGGTTCCGCTATCCGCGGCGCGGTCGGCTTCGTGACCTCGGCTGCGGCCAACATCGGCAGCGCGATCATGAGCGCCCTGTCCTCCATCCCGGGCCGCGTGGCCTCCATCGGCTCGCAGATCGTGCAGGGCATCGCCAACGGAATCAGCGGCGCGGCCGGCGTGGTCGTGAGCAAGATTACCGGCGTGGTGGGCGGCGCCATCGAAGCTGCCAAGAACCTGCTCGGAATCCACTCGCCCTCGCGCGTGTTCCGCAAGATGTTCGGCTACGTGATGCAGGGCGCGGCCCTCGGCATCGACGACACGGCGGACGAGCCGGTGAAGTCCATGAGGTCGGCGGTGCGCAACGTCGAGAAGGCCGCCGTGTTCGGCGTGAGCGTTACCGGCGGCGGAGCATACGGGGCGACCGCCAACGGCGCCGCGGGCATCGCGGGCGGCGGAAACGTTTACAACCTCTACCTCGACGGCGACCTGCTGGGCGTCGACGGGCGCGTGGCGTCCGCGTTCAGGGTCTTCGTCGCGGCGGTGGAGCAGAGCATGGCGATGGGGGTCGCGTAGCATGGCGCAGGGAAACTGGGTTCAAGGTGGCAGTGGCTATAGAAAGTACTGCTGGTGCGCGTACGTGGACGTTGCTGAGGTCGGGCGCACGGACACCACCGTGACCTACCGCGTCACGCACGGCTACGGCACGCGCTACGCCATCGACTGCTACGCAAACGGCAGCTCGTCGGCGGGCGGCTCGTGGAACGGCTCGGTCTACTCGACGAACAACTCCGGCTGGGTGTGGGTGCAGTGCACGTCGCGCGACGTCGAGCTCGCGCGCGGAAACGGCGACGCCTACAACCACACCTTCACGGGCCAGATTAACGTCACGGGCGGCTTCGGCAACGGAACATCTAACGCCTCCAACACCGTCACGGTCCCGTGCCGTGCCTACCACACGCCGCACACGCCGAAGAACATCAGGGCGGAGCGCCTGAGCGACACCAGCGCGAAGGTCAGCTGGGACGTCGACTACACGGGCATGAACGGCGACTTCCCCTGGTCGACCGTGACCGTCGGCGTGGTGAAGAACGGCCCGGGGAAGTTCACCGACGTCGGCACCGTCAGTTGGGACACCACGAGCCACACCTACAACGGCCTCGAGCCGGGCTGCATGTACATCTTCTCAGCCAAGGCGACGGGCCCCGGCGGCACGTCGGACTACGGCGTGAGCGCACCGGCGATCTACACCACGCCGACGGCGCTCGGCATGCTCGAGGCGGTCAAGGCGGAGGCGGCGAAGGTCGTGCTCAAGGAGCACGACGCGCCGGCCTTCGTCGACAGCTGGGAGTTCCAGCTCACGACCGACGGTGGAAAGACGTGGGTCGATGCGGACGTGAACGCCTCTTGGGAGGACGAGGAGGCACCGGCGGGTACGGTGCGCTACCGCGCCCGCGCGGTCAAGAGCGGCCTCAAGGGACCGTGGACCGAGTCAAACGAGGTCACGACCATATGCCCGCCGCTCGCACCGTCCATCAGGGGCGTCAGGGCGGCTTACGCCACGGGTTCGACTGCGACGCTCGAATGGGTGCCCAACCATCCGGACGGCTCGGCGCAGGCCTCGGCTGAGGTGCAGATCACGACGCCGACGGGTCCCACCACCACGACGGTCGATGGCCCGGGCGCGAGCCTGAAGCTGCCGACCGGCACCAAGGGCCCCTATACCGTGCGCGTGCGCACCAAGGGACTCGACGAGGACTGGGGCGCATGGTCGAGCGCGGCGGCCTATACCGTGGCGGACGCGCCTCAGGCATTCTTCACCGACCCGGCTGCGGACGGGGCGACCTTGCGTGCGGTGCCGCATACCTTCACGTGGAAGGTGGCCGACGAGACGGGCGTCAGCCGACAGCACCTGTCTTTGCGCGACATCAGGGGCAACATCCTGTGGAGCGGGATGCTGGACAAGGACGCGCGTTCCTTCCGCCTGGGCTATGCGCAGCACGCCTTCGTCAACCACACGGTCTACAGGGTCGTGCTCACGGTCACAGCCGGCTCGTCGCTGTCGGTCGCCGCCTCGAGAGTTTTCCAGACCGACTGGGCGCCACCGGCCAAGCCGTCGCTCAACGTTTTCGTCGACGAGAGGCTGGGATGCCAGCTGTCGGTATTCCCCGGCAGGGCCGACAGCGATGACACGCCCGAGACGTCCCATTTCACCGTGTCGCGCGTCCTGCCAGACGGCTCGACCCTGCAGCTCGGCTCGCACCTTGCGGCGGGCGAGGGCGCGAGCGATCCGCTGCCGCCGCTCAACAGCGAGTTCGAGTACGTTGCCGTCGCGTACGCGGCGACGGGCGTGAGCGCGGCGACGAGGGTCAAAACGACCGTGGCGAGCCGCGCGGTGGCTCTCAACTGGGGAGCCGGCGCTGAGAGGTCGTGGCTCGGGCGCTATCTCAAGAAGGGCTCGAGCCGTAAGGTGACGCACGGATACAAGATGCTGCACTTCGCCGACGGCGGGGAAGGGCTGCCCGTCTCGTACGGCATCAACGAACGGGACGTCAAGGACAGCATGGACTTCCTGCTGCTCGACGAGAAGGACTACAAGTCATTCCTCGAGGTCATGAACATGGCGGGGCGCTTCTGGGTGCGCGATCTCTACGGCGAGCGGTTCCGCGCCCGCCTCAGCTGTAGCGTGAAGCGTTCCGACGGCGCGTGGGTGGCTTCGTGCGACCCGACGTGGGAGACGTGGGAGGAGCCCGCCAATGGCTGATAGCTGGATAAGGCCGTTCGACGCCTCCTACGACTTCGTGCGCGTATCACGTGAGACGGGGCTCGAGCTCGACTTCGTGCGCGACATCGAGAACGGCGGCTCCATCGAGCGCAATGCGAACACGGCGCTCTATGAGACTGCATCCCTGGACTTCGCCGACAAGTTCGACGTTGGCAACGACTTTCTGCGTGTGTACCTCAACGCCACCTTCACGGACGGCAGTAAGAGGCGCGAGTGCCTCGGAACATTCATGCCGCAGGTGGACTCGGTGGACATCGACGGCGCCTACCGCGAGGGCCAGATCAACGCCTACGGCCTCCTGAAGCGGCTCAAAGACGACGACTTCGACGGGCCGTACGTGATCGTTGCGGGCAGCAATCTGGTTGATGAGGCCGTCAAGATAGCCGAATCGGTCGGCCTCACCGTCTACGCCGACCCCAGCAGCCTCCTTCTGGGCAGCACCTTGGTTTTCGGCGTGGGCAGGGACAACGACGCTAAGAACAAGCTGGACGCGGTGGACCTGCTCCTCAAGGCGGCCAGGTTCCGCTCGCCGGCGACCGACCGGATGGGCAACGTGATCTACAGGCGCTACGTCGAGCCTGCCGACATGCCCATCTCGGCGGAGTTCACCGAGGGCAGGGATGCGCGCTTCATGTCGGACATGACCGAATCGACTAACCGCGCCGAGGTCTGCAACGTCGTGCACGTGGACTTCAGCACGCAGGACGCATCGGTGCGCGGCACGGCGGTGGACGACTCGCCCGATTCAGACCTCTCGACCGTCTCGGTCGGTCGTCGAATCGTCAAGAGCTACAGCTACGACAGCCTGCCGGGCGTGGATACCGAGGACGCCAACCTTGTCGAGGGCGCCGCCAACGCCCTCATCGGCACCGGCAAGAAGTCGGATAAGAGCTTTAGACAGAGCGATTCGCACGGCAGCATCCAGACCGTCTACGTCTCCGACTCGCCGCAGGTGGGAGTGCTTTTCGGCATCAAGGTCGTTTCGAGTGACGGGCGCGTCGGCTTCTGCCAGGACGAGGGGCCGAGCGTCAAGAAGGATACGGACTACACGCAGAGCGTGTGGGTCAAGGGCACCAAGGGCGCGACGGGCATCATACAGTCTTTCTGGGATCAGGAGAGGGCGCTTGGCCCGGCGACCAAGGGGTTCACCATGACTGGTGAGTGGCAGAAGGTCAGCTACACCTACCACGCCACGGAGAACCACAGCAAGGTCAGCTGGGGCTACTGCTACATCGACGGCGGCGAGGCCATCTTCGTCGCCGACAAGGTCGAGGAGGGAGGCAACGCCACGCCTTGGCCCCAGGACGCCATGCAGGCGGCGGCGGACCGCAAGGCGGCTGAGCTGCTCGCCACCGAGCGCGCCGTGACGCGCACGGACGAGTTCAAGAGCGTATACAAGCCCGTCGAGCCGTGCATGGCGGTGGCGATGAACTACAGGACCGGCGGGGTTGTCGGCAAGCTGGCAATCCAGAAGCAGACGCTGACGCTCGACGCCGGCTGCGTCATAAAGCACACGGCGAGGAGGTACGAGCGATGAGCGATTCGACGACCGAGATCAAGGGCGCGGCGGCGCGGCTGGCGGCGGCGATGCCGTCGGGCGGCAAGCGGCTGACGATGGAGTTCGGCACGGTCGTGGGCGTCCACGACACGGCGCTCGACGTGATGCTGCACGGCGCGGTGGTGACGGTCCCGATGGTGCGCTCCTGCACGGGGTGCATCATCACCGACCGCGCCGTGATCCTGTCGCAGGGCCCGCTGGCCGTGTGCGTCGGCACGATGGCAGCGGTGTAGGCCCGCGTTACGGGGGCCCGAACCTGCAGTGTGGCGGGGAATGGGCCCCACCACGCTGCAGAACGGGAAGGAGGTCAGATGGAGGTACTCAAGCTCTTCGCGCCGTACGGGCCGGGGTGGCTCGGCGGCGCGGCGCTTGCGCTCATTGCCTTTTATTTTGGGCGGCAATTTTTGGCCGAGTACAAGGTTCAGAACGAGCGCAAGGCGAACCTCGACCTCAAACGCGAGGAGCGTAAGCAGGCCGAGGTCGACGAGCGGGCGCAGCGCGACCGTGAGCGATCGCAGATGGAGGGCCGCATCGCAGCCCAGATGGAGAGGTCCAACAGCCTCATGGAGGCCATGAAGACGCTGATGGAGTCCGTGGTGGCGTCCAACGAGGTCCTGCACAGCGATCTTACGCACAGTCAGGCGAGAAGCCAAGGAATGGCGGAGAAGGTCGACCACATCTGCGACCGAGTCGACCTGCTCTACGACAAAGAAACAGGTAGATAGGAGGAATCATGACTACCGAAAACATTATCCGCAAGGTGACGAGCCGCAAGTTCTGGCTGTGCACGGCTGCCTTTTTGGGCTCCGTCGCGACCAGCGTGGCCGGCATCGCCACGGACAACCAGACCGTCGCCGCCATCGGCACGGTGTGCGGGGTCGCGAGCGCGGCCATCTACGCCGCGGCCGAACAGGCCGTGGACGCCGCGCGACTCAAGGCGGGAGGCGAGCATGACGGAGACTAACGCCGAGCCCAAGCGCAAGCTGCCGATGCGCAGCGTTTTCGCCATCGTCCTCGCCCTCGTAGCAGCCCTCGCCGCCCCGTGCGGAGCCGAGGCGTACCAGAGTGTCGATAAGTACGTTAGCAACGGCCACGGCTACCTCAATGCGAGCTACCTCGTCATCCACGAGACGGCGAACCCCGGCGCGAGCGCCTACAACCACACTTTGCTGTGGTCGCGCGATGACACTTATGCTGTCCACCACGTGATGGAGCTTGACGGCTCCACCGTGTACAACACCGTGCCGGAGAACCGCCTTTGTTGGCACGTGGGCAACGGCAACTACGCAACCATCGGCATCGAGCTCGCCCACGCCACGAACGCTTCCGACTTCTCCAAGCAGTGGTCCGAGGCCGTGAAGTGGGCGGGCGACGAACTCCGCTCTCGCGGCTGGGATACGTCCCGCCTTTTGAGCCACTACGAAGCGGCTCAGCGCTGGGGCGGGTCCGATCACACCGACCCGAATGGCTATTTCGCCCAGTACGGCAAGTCGTGGTGGGAGTTCTAGCAGGCGGTCGCAGCCTATCTCGGCAGCGGTTATGTCGCTCCCATCGCGCCGACCAACGGCAATGGAGGCACCTATCAGCCCTCTTATTCTGCAACCCGTACCAAGTTCCCGAAGTCCACGGGCAAGAGCGTAAACATCCACTATGCTCTCCATAACCGCTACGGTGCGTGGAATGATGCCGTTACCAATTTCAACGACTCCAACTCCGAGGGCTTCGCTGGTATGCCTTACGGCTCCCACGACATGCTCATCGCATGGGTTGACAGCGGCACGCTTCGCTACCGCGTCCACACCAAGGAGAGCGGTTGGCTCGGCTGGGTACAGTATGCCAACTACAACGACAGCGTGAACGGCATGGCGGGCATCTGGGGCCAGACCATCGACGGCGTTCAGATGTACTACATCACGACCAACGGTGAATACAAGCAGGTCTACTACAGGTCTCAGGACGTCGCACACGCTGGCTACTGGGACGAGGTCTGCGATGACGGCTCCACCTATGGCGGCGATGACTACGCTGGCATCTACGGCTATGCGCTCGACCGCCTGCAGTGCTACGTGTCGGACGGAACGCGCCGATGATCGCGTTGGCATTCGTGCTCGGGTCGCTCTTCGGCGGCACAGTGGCGACAATCGGGCTCTGCATCGTAAGCATCAACCGGCGCTAACGACTGCGGGCGATAACAGCAAAAGGGGCCGTGGCGGTTCGTCGCCACGGCCCCTTTCTCGTATCCCTCGAATATCCCAAGTGGGCGCAAAACCCTAAGTACGGTCAGCGTGTTGCGGTACGTTCAGCGTGTTTTGCCTGTTGGTCAGCATCAATAGCGAGCTGCGGCAAACTGTCTCAGTACTGCCACATGTGATTGACGGGGCCGGAGCCTTTGCCCATGTTCAGGCCGGCGGCCAGAGCGCCGGTTAGGTAGGCCTTGCCGCCGTTGACGGCGTCGGCAAGATCCATGCCCTGGGCCAGCGCGCAGGCGATGGCGGACGAAAGCGTGCAGCCGGTGCCGTGTGTGTTGTCGGTCTCGATGCGCTTGTGGCGGAACCACGTGGTGAGCGGATCGCCCAGATGGTTGCCCTCGTCATCGAGTGGCGCGGGTTCGGCCAATACATCGTTAGCCTCGTTGACAAGATGCCCACCCTTAACGAGGGATGCGCAACCAAAGCGGCGGGTGAGGAGCATGGCAGCATTTTGCTGTGTGCGCTCGGAGTCGACCTCGTAGTCAAGCAGGGCCATGGCCTCGGGAATATTGGGCGTGATGACGGTTGCTAGTGGGAACAGGCGGCGGGTGAGCGCCTCGGCGGCATCTTCGGTAATCAGCCGTGCGCCCGAGGTGGCTACCATGACGGGGTCGACGACCACGTTTGTCGCGTTCCAGGCGCTCAGGCGGTCGGCGATAACCTCGATAATCTCGGCAGAGGAAACCATGCCGATCTTGACGGCGCTGGGGCGGATATCGTCAAATACGGCGTCGATCTGCGCAGCGACGATATCAGGGGAGATATTCTGCACGGCGGTGACACCGAGCGTGTTTTGTGCGGTGATGGCGGTGATGGCCGTCTCGGCATACAGGCGGTGCGCCGTGATGGTCTTGATGTCGGCCTGAATGCCGGCGCCACCGCTGGAATCGGATCCTGCGATGGACAGGACGGCAGGTACCTTACTGCGATCCATGTTTGCTCCCTTGTTCGGTCGGAATCAAATGGGTCTTTAAGCCAGCATTATAAAGATGCCCGGGCCGACTCTATGTCGAACCCGGGCGGGCGATGCAATCTTTACGCAAATGTAAGCAAATGTTCACACGTCAACAATTGACGAACACCATGTTACCGATTGTGGCTCCGGTGACGAGTTAGTCCTCCATGCCGAGGTCGATCGTCGTGCCTTCGAACACCTTGTTAACGGTGCGGACGGCGCACATCTTGCCGCACATGGTGCAGGTGCCCTCGGTGGCGGCGGGGGATTCTTCGTAGCGTTTCTTGCCGGTGACCGGGTCGAGAGCACACTTCCACATGGCATCCCAGTCGAGCTTGCGGCGTGCCTGGCCCATCTTGTCGTCCATGTCGCGGGCGTGCGGTACCTTCTTGGCGATATCGGCGGCGTGCGCGGCAATCTTAGTGGCCATGAGGCCATCGAGCACGTCCTGGGCGTTGGGCAGGCACAGGTGCTCGGCCGGCGTCACGTAGCACAGGAAGTCGGCACCGGAGCTGGCGGAGATGGCACCGCCGATGGCAGCGGTGATGTGGTCGTAACCCACGCCGATATCGGTCACCAGCGGCCCGAGCACATAGAACGGGGCGTTGTGGCACAGGCGCTTCTGCAGTTTCATGTTGGCGGCGATCTCGTCGAGCGCCATGTGACCCGGGCCCTCGACCATGACTTGGACGCCGGCGGCCCAAGCGCGCTTGCACAGCTTGCCCAGCTCGATCATCTCGGCGGTCTCGGTGGCGTCGTTGGAGTCGTAGAGGCAGCCCGGGCGGCAGGAGTCGCCGAGCGAAATCGTCACGTCGTACTCGTGGCAAATCTCGAGCAGCTCGTCAAAGTACTCGTAGAAGGGGTTTTCGTTGCCGGTGACCTCCATCCAGCCAAACAGCAGCGAGCCGCCGCGGCTCACGATGTTCATCAAGCGGCCGGTCTCCTTAAAGGTCTTGGTGACCGACTTGTTGATGCCGCAGTGGATGGTCATAAAGTCCACGCCGTCCTCGGCGTGCGCGCGCACGACCTCGAACAGGTCATCCTTGGTAAGCTTGACCAGCGGCTTTTCCATGTAGCCGATGGCGTCGTACATGGGGACGGTGCCCACCATGAGCGGCGTCTCGTCGATGAGCTGCTGGCGGAACTGGCGCGTCTTGCCCGAGTTGGAAAGGTCCATGATGGCGTCGGCGCCAAAGTCCTCGGCGATCTTGACCTTCTTCCATTCCTCGGCGGCATCGGCTTTATCGCCCGAGATGCCCAGGTTGACGTTGACCTTAGTAGACAGGCCCTCGCCGACACCAAAGGCGCGCATGCCTTTTTTGATGTGCACGATGTTGGCGGGAATGGCGATGCGGCCGTCGGCCACGCGCTCGCGGATGTACTCGGGGTCGCGATGCTCGCGCTCGGCGACTTCCTTCATCTGCGGCGTGATCTGCCCGGCGCGGGCGAAGTCGATTTGCGTGACGAGCTTGGGCTCGGTCTGTGTGCTCATTGGCACGGCTCCCTTCGTTGGCATTACCCATATCAGGTTTGCGGGTCAGGGCGGGCGCGCCCAGTCTCAGCCTGCCGTCTTGTCCTGCAAGCTCCCCGTTTATGTAATGGGCTCAAGTATAGCTCGAATGGGTACGATTGGCCTAACGAGCGTGCCTGTGGGGAGGCGAACATGGAAGACAAGCATCTATATCGAGAGACGCAATGGGATGTATCGGCCGAGGAAAGCCGTGCGCACCATGGCCTTGTCGCGATTGGTTTTGCGGTGCTTGCCGTGCTGGTGATTGCCTTTTGTATCTGGACGTTTGGCGGTCACGGCGGCGCTGCATGGGAGTTCGAGGCTGATGATAGCCTACCGATTATGACGGTGAGGAGTACTGGCGGTAATGCCAATACGCTCGCCGTTCCAGGCGACTATTGGTATCCGCGCGACGAGTTTGTGCAGCTGCAGTTGAGTGGTGGGTCGATTCCTGGTGAAGAAATCGAACGCGTGACTTACGACGTGGCGCTTAAAACGCTGACGGTGCAGCTCAAAGACCGGGGAGACGTCCCCACGACCATGGATATCGCCCTGACGGAATGGCGTCTGGAGCCTCCTGCGGGTGTTACGGTGTCCGAGGTCGAGCACGTAAAGATTACTTATCAAGATGGCTCGACGAGCGAGATTGCAAAGGCCGATGGCTTGGCGGAGTAACGGGGTGTTTGGAAACGGTGGGCCTATTGTGCCCGCGCGTTCATGAAAACCAGGGAGTCTTTGTCTGAAAGCTCGGGGATGTGACGATAGCCGATGTTGAATGCGGTAAGTTCGCTTGTATCCTCGAGCTTGTTTTCTGCCATCCACCGCACCATGGCGCCGCGCGCCTTTTTGCTGGCGGTCGAGCGCTGGATGGGCTTGCCGTTGCGGATGCCTTCGCCAAAGAGGCATGTGACGACCGTGGCGTCGCCCGCGAGGTGGGGCAGAACGGCTTTGGCATACTCTACGCTGGCGAGGTTGACGATCGTGGTGTTTGAGCCTGCCGGGGCGATAGCCCGCGCGAGCTTGTCGCTCCAAAACGCGTAGAGGTTTCGGGCATCGTCGACGGCGAGCTTCGCGCCCATCTCCAGTCGATACGGTTCAACGGCATGAAAGGGGCGTGCGCATCCGTAAAGGCCCGAGAGGATCCACAGATGGTCTTGCAGCCATGCGAGCTGTGCGGCATCCATGACCTCGGGCGCCATGCTCTGGTATTGAATGCCGTGATAGGACATGACGGCAGGGGAGAGGTGACGGGCGAGTGCGGGATTGTCAAGATCGCCGTTATTCAGGATGGGCCGGAACTCACGCAGGGTGTTGAGGCAAGGTCCCAGCAGTTTGTCACTCACGTTCCACAGCGCCTGCAGGCCGCCGCTGCCTTCATTCCGCTCGATATCTAGCAATGCGCGGTGGAGGCGAGCCGTCTCGTGCGCAGAGGGTGGAATGCCCTGGACTTCAAAAGCATCTTGGGCCGCGCGCATTTGCTTGGCGGGCGAAATGATGACCTGCAGCATGGACTCTCCTCTGCCAAGAAGGAAGTTGCGGTGGAATACGGTCTGTCTTGGCCGTTTATGGGCCAGTTTAGTCCGTATTTCACCGCAACTGATGAAGGGTCGGTTAGGCGCGCTCGAGGAAGGCCTTGTAGCCGCGATAGGCCTCGTAGATATCGGCCTTGTTAGCGACCTCCCACAGGGCGTGCATGGACAGGACGGCAACGCCGGAGTCGATGACGTTCATGCCGTACTCGGCCATGATGTAGGCGATGGTGCCGCCGCCGCCCGCGTTGACGCGGCCGAGCTCGCAGGTCTGGAAGTCAACGCCCGCCTCGTCCATGATGTCGCGGATGAGGGCCACGTACTCGGCGTCGGCGTCGTTGGAGCCGCCCTTGCCGCGGCTGCCCGTGTATTTGTTAAAGCACAGGCCGCGACCCATAAAGGCTGCGTTCTTGGTCTCGAACTTGCCGGCGTAGCCCGGGTCAAAGCCGGCGGACACGTCAGAGGAGAGCATGCGGCTGCGGGCGAGTGCGCGGCGCAGGGCCAGCGGGCTGCTCTCGCCGGCGAGCGTCATGATTTCGGCGACGGTGTTCTCGAAGAAACGGCTCGTCATGCCGGTGGCACCCACGGAGCCGATCTCCTCCTTGTCGACGATGAGCGTGATGCTCGTGCGCTCGACGTCTGCCACGTTGATCTGAGCGAGCATGGAGGGGTAGGCGCAGACGCGGTCGTCGTGGCCATAGCCCAAGATCATGGAGCGGTCGAGACCCATGTCGCGGGCGGGGCCGGCGGGCACGACCTCGATCTCGGCAGAGAGGAAGTCCTCCTCCTCGACGTCGTACTGTTCCTTGAGGATGTCCAGGAACATCTGTTTGACGGGCTCCTTGGGGGCGTCCTTGTCGTCCTCGTCAAACTTGACGGGGCGGCCGCCCACGATCACGTCGAGGATCTCGGCGTCGACGGCGTCCTTGGCGGGCTTGGCCATCTGCTCGCTCGAGAGGTGGATCAGCAGGTCGGAGATGGTAAAGACCGGATCGTCGGCCTTGTCGCCGATGTTGATGTCGACGGTGGTGCCGTCCTTTTTGCAGATGACGCCTACGAGCGCGAGCGGGGAAGCGACCCAGTGGTAGCTCTTGACGCCGCCATAGTAGTGCGTGTCGAGATAAGCCATGTCGCCGGCCTCGAAGGCGGGGTTCTGCTTAAGGTCCAGGCGCGGCGAGTCAACGTGGGCGCCCAGGATGTTAAAGCCCTGCTCGAGCGGGGCGGTGCCCAGGTTGACGAGCATGAGGTCCTTGCCGTGATTGGCGGCGTACACCTTGTCGCCGGCCTTGAGCGCGCGTCCCTCGGCGATCACAGTCTCCAGGTCGACGTATCCCGCCTCCTCGGCCATCTTGATACCGGTCTTGACGCACAGGCGCTCGGTCTTGTTCTCGCTCAAAAACTGCTTATAGCCGCGGCAAAGCTCCTCGAGCTCCTCGACTTGCTGTGGCGTGTACTTTTTCCATGCGCAGGGACGCTCCATGACGCAGGCTCCTTTCGGATCGATCGTGCTGGTTGATGTACCGTGAGCCATCGTATCACGCGCGGGCTCACGGTGGCGGGGGAGCTTGATGTGCGGTGGCCGCGGGGCGGGGAGCGTGTAAACTGGAGTGAGCAAACCGTGCCCAGTCCAAAGCGAGGTATTTAATATGTCTGACAAGCGCCGCACTTTTGCCGTTATCGACGGCAACTCGCTCATGCACCGCGCCTTCCACGCCGTGCCGCCCACCATGAACGCGCCGGACGGTCGCCCCACCAACGCGATCTTTGGCTTTCTGAACATGTTTCTTAAGATGATCGATGCCTTTAACCCCGACGGTGTGGTCGTGGCGTTTGACAAGGGCAAACCGCGCGTGCGCATGGAGATGCTGCCGCAGTATAAGGCGCAACGCCCGCCCATGGACCCCGATCTGCATGCGCAGTTTCCGATGATCAAGGAGCTGCTCGGTGCGCTCAATGTGCCGATTCTGCAGTCCGAGGGCTGGGAAGGCGATGACATCCTGGGCACTATGGCGCGCCTGGGCGAGCAGGCCGGCTGTGACATGCTGCTGGTGACCGGCGACCGTGACATGTATCAGCTTGTGACCGAGCACGTTAACGTGGTCTCGACTCGCAAGGGCCTGTCCGACGTGGCGATCATGACGCCCGAGAGCGTAGACGACCTGTATCACGGCATTACGCCGGCGCTCGTGCCCGATTTTTACGGTCTGAAGGGCGATACGTCGGACAACATTCCCGGCGTACCGGGCATCGGCCCCAAAAAGGCGAGTGCGCTCATTGCACAGTACGGCAGCCTGGACGAGGTCATTGCGCACGCTGACGAGGTCAAGGGCAAGATGGGCGAGAACCTGCGTGCACACATCGACGACGCGCTGCTGAGCCGTAAGGTGGCGACCATCCGCACCGATGCGCCCGTCGAGCTCGACTTTGACGCAACGTCCTTCCCGGCGTTTTCTGCCGACGAGGTGTCCGCGGCGCTGGGCACGCTCGGCATCACGGCCATGCAGAACCGTTTCCTCTCGCTGATTGGCGGCGAGGGTGGGGCTGCGGCCGCTGGCAGCGCGTTTGAGATGCCTGCCGTTTCGCGTGCCGCCGCCGGCGATGCCGACGCGCTTGGCGCCGTTGCGGCTGAGGTCTCCCGCGCGATTGATGCCGGCGAGTGGGTCGCCGCCGTGGTGGACGACGACAAGGAAGAGGGCGCGCTCTTTGGACTGACGCGCACGCTGTGGCTGGCGACGTCCAAGGGCCTGTTCGCGCTCGAGGAGGGCGACAGCGGTGCGGCGGCTGAGGTTGAGGGCTTCAACTTCGTCCGCGGCGTGATCGCTGGCGTGCTCGCGCGCCTGTTTATGGAGGGCCGTGTGGCGAGCCCGGATATGAAGGCGCTGCTGCATGAGCTTTCGCCCATTGATTCTTCTGAGCCCGAGCTTATGGATCCGCTGGCCGTCGATTCCACGCGCATCTTCGATACCGTGGTCGCCGCCTACCTGCTGGATTCCGACCGCTCCGAGTTTGATGAGGCGTATCTGGCTGATACCTATCTGCAGATGGCGCTGCCTGCGGCGCGCGGCGCGGAGGGTGCCGGCGAGCACGCTCCTGTTCCCGCTGCCCGCACTGCGGCCCTGACGCTGACGCTCGTGGCGCCGCTGCGCGACCGCATGGCCCGTGAGAACGCTGCCAACGTGTTCGATGGCATCGAGATGCCGCTCGTGCCGGTGCTTGCCAAGATGGAGCGCGCGGGCATGCTCGTGGATCCCGACCGCCTGCGTAATCTGTCCGAGGGCCTGGCGACCCAGATCACCGAGGTCGAGCGCAGCATTCGCGACCTAGCGGGTGATGAGACCTTTAATATTGGCAGTCCCATGCAGCTGTCGCATGTGCTCTTTGATGTGATGGGGCTTCCGACCAAGGGCCTCAAGAAGACTAAGCGCGGCTACTATTCGACCAACGCCAAGGTGCTGAGCGACCTTGCGCGTGACCACGAAATCGTGCGTCTGATCTTGGACTGGCGTGAGAAGTCTAAGATCAAATCCACCTATCTGGACACCCTGGGCCCGCTGCGCCGTGGTGACGGCCGTGTGCACACCACGTACAACCAGACCATCACGGCGACGGGGCGTCTGTCTTCGAGCGACCCCAATCTGCAAAATATTCCGACTCGCTCGGAGCTGGGGCGTACTGTCAAGACGGCGTTTTCGGCAGGCGAGGGAAGCGTCTTTTTGGCGGTGGACTACTCGCAGATCGAGCTGCGTCTGCTGGCACATCTTTCGGGTGACGAGCACTTGGTGCGCGCCTTTAACGAGGGCGAGGACTTCCATGCCGAGACGGCCGCGCGCGTGTTTGGCGTGCCGGTGTCCGAGGTGACGCCCGACTTGCGCAGCCGCGCCAAGGCCGTGAACTTTGGCATCGTGTATGGTCAGCAGGCCTACGGCCTGTCGCAGTCGCTGCATATCTCGATGGCCGAGGCACGCGACATGATCGACCGTTACTACGAGGCCTACCCGGGCGTGCGCACGTTCCTCGACAATGTGGTGGCACGTGCCAAGCAGACGGGCTACGCCGAGACCATGTACGGCCGCCGTCGCCATATTCCTGAGCTCAAGGCCAAAAACCCGCAGCTCCGCGGCTTTGGTGAGCGCACGGCCATGAACCACCCCATGCAGGGTACCGCCGCCGACATCATCAAGATTGCGATGGCCCGCGTGAGCCGCCGTCTGGAAGAAGAAGGCTTTGCCGCTCACATGATCCTGCAGGTACACGACGAACTGGACTTTGAGTGCCCCGTCGACGAAGTCGAGCGCCTAACCACCATGGTCCGCGACGTCATGGAACACGTCGTAGACCTCCGCGTACCGTTGATCGCCGAAGCCAGCACCGGCATAACCTGGGCCGACGCGAAATAGGGAAGCACTCCGTAAGGCAAGCTCGCCCAAGACGCAAGCCCCCACATACTTAAGATTTGGGACAAACGCTACTGATTAATTTGTCCCACAGTAACCAAAACAGAGGGGAGCCCCTCCCAACAAGGAGCTCCCCTCTGCTCAAATCATTTCAGCTAAGTATCTAGACACTCAAGACGCCATCTTGGCGCCCGGCTGGGTCCGACGAGCCCCGTTAACGAGCCGCCAAGATGGCGTCGATGAGCGTCAGTACGCCCCCGTCGTTGTTGCTCGGAATGCGCCATTTGGCATGCGCGTTCATGTGCTCCTCGGCATTGTCCACGATAAAGCTATGCCCGACGCGCTCCAGCATGGGGATGTCGTTGTACGTATCGCCCACGGCAGCGGCGTCGGCGATATCGATGCCCAGGCGCTCGCAGAGATGTGCTACGCCCGACCCCTTGTCGACGCCCAGGTTCATAAAGTCGATCCACTCGCGGCCAGCATTGGTGACATAGAGTCGGTCCGAGAATGCCGGGCTGTAGTCCTCGCGAAACGCTGGCTCGGCATCGTAGGCGGGGAAGAAGATCGAAATCTTGTTAGACTCGATGTCAATGCCCTCAAAGCTATCGACGTAGTTGATCGTGTTGTAGTAGACGCTGATCTCGTCGTGGTATTGATGATCGCGGGCAAGTACATAGAACTCGTCGAAGCAGCACAGGACGGGGACAGCGCGCGAATCCTCCGAGGCGCGGCTCAAGACCTGCTGATACAGCGCCACGTCGATAGTGCTCTTATAGATATAGTTGCCGCGGTAGATAACGCACGCGCCGTTATCGGGGCAAAAAGCGATGCGGCTCTTGATGTCCTCAAACATCTCCTCGAGTTTGGGGGCGGGGCGTCCGCTGGCGGGGCAGAACACGATGCCAGCCTCGGCGAGCTTGTCCAGGCGCTCGTCGAGGCCCTGAGGCAGCACGCGCTCGTCGGTCAGTAACGTCTTGTCCATATCGACAGCGAGAATCTTAATGTTGCCGATGTTGGCGTCTGATTCGTAAGTCTGCATAAAACGCGCCTTTCGGTTTCCAGAATGTTTCGGGTGATTGACCCTCTACTTGATAGTCGGGCGTATTTTCGCAGGATTGGCGCATATTTGCATCATCATTCACAAAGTAATGAAAAAACTTTTCAGAAATTTGAATTTGTCGCTTGTACAGCAGGCACTTTAGCGTAATATAGCGACCATCGAAAACGGAGACGGAAAAACAACCGCTTACCGAGGAAAAGGTACCGTTTACGATATTAGAATTGCGCCCGGCGATAGGTGAAAGGAGAGGCAGATGCAGTTCGTAAAGATTATCACTACTGCAGACAATGCCATCCGACGCCAGCGCGCAATTTCCCGACGACGATAACAATCGTCTCTGTCCGCATGGGGCTAAATGCCCCAACAGAGTCATTTTGAGGTCGTTGGGTTTTAGCACGACATTGCTGCATGTTTCTAGGGCATGCTGTGCCGCTTTTTGCTATTTAACCTGATATTGCACGGTTTTTTGACCTCGAAATGACTTGCAACTGACCGATGTTCTAACTAGCTACCAAGGGCGAAAGGAAACAGCCATGAGCAAGGAAAAAGTCGTTCTCGCATATTCCGGTGGTCTTGATACATCCGTATGTGTCAAGTGGCTCCAGGACGAGAAGAATCTCGATGTCGTTTGCGTCTGCGGCAACGTGGGCCAGGAGGAGACCGGCTTGGATGCCAAGAAGCAGAAGGCGCTTGACCTGGGCGTTCTCGATTGCCAGGTGCTCGACCTGCGCGACGAGTTCTCCGATGAGTTCCTGACTAAGGCCATCGCCGCAAACTCCATGTACGAGAACAAGTACCCGCTGCTCTCCGCGCTGTCTCGCCCGCTGCTCGCCAAGAAGCTTGTCGAGGTCGCTCACGAGTTTGGCGCGACCTACGTCGCCCACGGCTGCACCGGCAAGGGTAACGACCAGGTTCGTTTTGAGGCTGCCGTCAAGGCCCTCGACCCCGAGCTTAAGGTTATCGCCCCGGTTCGCGAGTGGGATCTGAAGTGCCGTCCCGATGAGGTTGCCTATGCTCACGCCCACAACGTGCCGGTTCCCGAGGGCGCCAACGACAACCCCTACTCCATCGACGACAACCTGTGGGGTCGCGCCATTGAGTGCGGTCACCTGGAGGATCCCTGGAACGAGCCGCTCGATGACGCCTGGGTTATGACCAAGAACCCCGAGGACGCGCCCGACACCCCGACGTATACCGAGATTGAGTTTGAGGCCGGCAAGCCCGTCGCCGTCGACGGCAAGAAGATGAAGCTCTCCGAGATCGTCATCGCCCTCAACAAGATCTCTGGTGACAACGGCTTTGGCCGTCTCGACCTGGTCGAGGATCGTCTGGTGGGCCTCAAGAGCCGTGAGTGCTATGAGGTTCCCGGCGCCCTGACGCTCATCACCGCCCACAAGGCACTTGAGGACATTTGCGTCGAGGGCGACCTGCTCAAGACCAAGATCAAGCTCGAGCAGGATTGGGCCACCGCCGTGTACAACGGCCAGTGGTACAGCCCGCTCAAGAACGCGCTCGATGCCTTTATGGCCGATACCCAGAAGTTCGTGACCGGTACCGTCCGTCTGAAGTTCTTTAAGGGCAACTGCCATGTCGTCGGTCGCAAGAGCCCGTTTAGCCTGTATGACTACGGTCTGGCTACCTACGACCGCGACACCACGTTTGACGAGAAGGCCAGCGCCGGCTTTATCGAGATCGATACGCTGTCGCTCAAGACGTGGGCAAAGGTCCAGGGTCCCAGCTCCGCTGCCGCCCAGGCCTAGCGCCTCCTTCCCTTGGTATCCGCGCGGCCCATCCGCGTGATACATAACGGGCGCACGGGGTCCCTACCTTTCGTTATGCTTGCTGACACTTCTTAACATCGGTGGCCCCTACGTTCCGCCCGCATAAATGATGCCGCGTCTACGGCTGAGTCCGAGCCCCGCCGGGGTTGTCCAGCGGGGCTCCTTCTATCAATTTGGCGGCTCTGTGCCTATATATATGAGGAGTATCCATTATGTTCAACGCTATCGCGCATGCCTTGCTTGCCCTCGCGCCCGAGTTCGATGCTGCAAAGGTCGAGGATGTTCCTATGAGCCTGAAGGCCTGGATCGATGGTTCGCAAGGCAACATCCGGAGGGAGACGTTGGGCACCAAGTGCCTCGTGCGTCACTTCTTTGCATATTAGCTACATGGCCCCGTGCACGGTGGGGAATGTGTAAAACTTGCGGTTGAAAAATCGCTTTAGCGACATGGCCCATTGCTTTGGGCGCTTGTTTTGGTATTTGGAGAAAGGGGACGGTTCCATGGCTCTTTGGGGCGGTCGTTTTGAGGCGGGAGTGGCCGAGGTCACGCAGGAGTTTGGCGCGTCGCTGCCGGTTGACAAACATCTCTATAAGCAGGATATCGCCGGTTCTAAGGCGCATGCCAAGATGCTGGCGGCCCAGGGCATCATCAGTGCCGAGGACGAGCAGGCGATTGCCGAGGGCCTGACCGGAATCGAACAGGATATCGATGCCGGCAACTTCACCTTCGATATCAACGATGAGGACATTCATATGTCCATCGAGAGCGAGCTGACGCGCCGCATCGGCGAGGCCGGTAAGCGCTTGCATACCGGGCGTTCGCGCAACGACCAGGTGGCGACCGATACGCGTCTGGGCGTCAAGGCGCTGGCCAAGGAACTCATGGAGGCCAATCTTGAGCTGCGCCATGTGCTGGTGGATGCGGCCAAGAAGTACGACAAGGTGATTCTGCCGGGCTACACGCACATGCAGCATGCTCAGCCCGTGCTGCTGTCGCATCATCTGCTGGCGTATTCCTGGATGTTCGCGCGCGACTTTACACGCCTGAAGGCTGCCTTTGATGCCGCTGACAACTGCCCGCTGGGTGCTGCCGCTCTTGCCGGTACGAGCTATCCGCTCGATCGCCAGATGACAGCTGCCGAGCTTGGCTTTGCGGGTGTGATTCCCAACTCGCTCGATGCGGTTTCCGACCGTGATTTCCTGCTCGATTTGCATTACGCCGGCTCCGTCATGGCCATGCACCTGTCGCGTCTTTCCGAGGAGATCGTGGTGTGGTCGAGCTCCGAATTCGGCTTTATCACGCTTTCCGACTCGTATTCCACCGGCTCGTCCATCATGCCGCAGAAGAAGAACCCCGACTTTGCCGAGCTTATCCGCGGCAAGAGTGGCCGAGTCTATGGCAACCTGGTGCAGCTGCTTGTGACCATGAAGGGCCTGCCGCTCGCTTATAACAAGGACTTGCAGGAGGACAAGGAGGGCGCGCTCGATACCGCTCACACGCTCATGCAGTGCCTGTCGGTTATGGCCGGCATGATCTCGACCTGGACTGTCAACGAGGACGCCATGGCGCGCGAGTGTGGTGTGGGCCACTTGGCAGCCACTGATGTTGCCGATTACCTGGCAAAGCGCGGCCTGCCGTTCCGCGAGGCACATGCCGTGGTGGGTCATCTTGTCCTGATGTGTGAGAAGCGCGGCTGCAATCTTGAGGACCTGCCGTTTGAGGTGTTTCAGGAGGCAAGTCCGCTCTTTGAGCGCGACATTACCGAGGCACTCGACATCCCGTCGATTGTCGCCGCGCGCACGACCGAGGGTGGTACCGCCCCTGCTGCCGTTGCCGTGCAGTTGGGAAGCGCCGAGGCGCAGCTCGCGGCCGATGAGGGTGTGTTTGGCTCGTTATCCAAGGTCGTCGAGATGGGCCACGGGGCAAAGTAGAGGTTTGGCTGAAGACGTATTGTTCATTTATTGATAAATCGTTTTAGCTTTACGGGCGTCTGCTGATGCGGGCGCCCCTATTTTGCTGCTATGGGGGAGGGGCTTGTCGAGAACTTCTGTAGGACCTTTGGGCAGGTTGTGAAGGGGGTACGTTCGCGGGTGGCAACCGACCGCCCGCTCTGTTCCATGTGGTTGATGAGCGGTCGGATGGTACTCTAATCGGGCTTCGAAACAGAAGTGACATATATGGAGCGCTTTAATAAATTGCAGCGTTTCAATAAACAGCTTTTTGTTTAACTGCAGCTAAAACTCTGTTACGATGCAGTCCAGGCGGGTGCCGGAATGGGACTTGGGCACGCGCGAACCTACTTGAAAGGCTACCTTATGGCTATCGAGAAGACCTTCATCATGATTAAGCCCGACGCGGTGCGCGATCGCAAGATCGGCGAGATCGTTGCTCGTATTGAGCGTAGCGGCCTTGTCATCGAGCGCATGGAGATGACCACGCTCGAGCGCGCTACCGTCGAGGAGCACTACGCCCATCTGGCCGACAAGCCCTTCTTTGGCGGTCTCTGCGACTTTATGACGAGCGGTCCGGTCGTCAAGATGGTCGTTTCCGGTCTCTCCGCTGTTTCCAAGATGCGCACCCTTATGGGCGCTACCAACCCGCTTGATGCTGCGCCCGGCACCATTCGCGGCGACTTCGCTGTCGATGTCAACGCCAACGTGATCCACGGCTCCGACTGCCTGGAGAACGCCGAGATCGAGATCAAGCGCTTCTTTGGCTAAACCAGCTTTGACTCCTTAAAGCTGTTAGCGTGTGGCTTGGGCGCCGCGGAATTCCAACCGCGGCGCCCTTTTATTCCGGTAGATTTTTGGTAAACGCATAGAAAACTACTAAAGAGCCCCGTCCGGATGTTTCTTCCGGGCGGGGGCTGGCGCTAGCGTATGGCTTTGTAAGTCTTTAGGCCTCGTCGACAATCTTTAGTCCGCGGGTCTGGTCGATCTCGTTGAGGAGATTGACGCGACGCTCGTGGCGGCCGCCCTCAAACTCGGCGTCGAGCCATTCGTCGACAATCATCTTGGCGAGCTCGGAGCCCACGACGCGGGCGCCAAAGGCCAGCACGTTGGTGTTGTTGTGCATACGGGAGAGCTTGGCGCTGAAGGGCTCGGAGCACACGACGGCGCGTACGCCCTCGACCTTGTTGGCAGCCAGGCTAATCCCGACGCCGGTACCGCAGATCAAGATACCCAGGTCGACGTCACCGTTGGCCACGGCCTTGCCCACCTTGTAACCGGCGATGGGGTAGTCGAAGCTCTCGGAGGTGTCGGTGCCATAGTTCACGACCTCGCAGCCGCGCTCCTTCAGGTGCTCGGAAATGATGTTCTTGAGCTCGACGGCGGCGTGGTCGTTACCGATACCGATCTTCATGAGTGGTTCCTCTCTGGTCCGTGCGGCGGAATTGCTAAAGGTTTTACCGCGTTCGACTGCATGATAGCGCGACTTTTGTGTAAACGCTCGGGCGTTTTTTGGTCAAACGCTTTAGCATGCAACAAGACCTGCTTTTCATGAATGAATGCCGCCAGTTTGTGCTTGAGCGCCGTCCGCCGGAACCGTGGTTGCGGTTTTTGATGCATTGTTATCAAATAAAGGAGCTAACTTTTTTGAGAGTCCAGCCCGTTATGCAAGCAGGAGATACCTATGCCTACCGATTCCATCCGTGATGCCGCGTTTTGCGATGTTTTGAACCGCGAGCTTGTCTGTGCACTCGGCTGCACCGAGCCCATTGCCGTTGCCTATGCAGCGGCGCTGGCGAGCCAGACGCTCGGTTGCGAACCCGATCATATGGATGTTGCCTGCTCGGGTAACATAATCAAGAACGTTAAGAGCGTGACCGTGCCCAACTCGGGCGGTATGCACGGTATTGAGGCCGCGGCCGTGCTGGGCGCCGTGGGCGGTGACGCCAAGAGCGCGCTCGAGGTGCTCGAGAGCGTTAACGATGAAGACCGCGCTCGTGTGGCCGAGCTCCTCGCCGACGCTGGCTACTGCGATGTGTCGCTTGTCGAGGGTGTGCCCAACCTCTACATCAAGGTGACTGCGACGGCCGGGGGCCATACCGCGGTCGTCGAGATTACCGATCACCACACTAATGTCACGTGCCATACGCTCGATGGTATTCCGGTATGCGGCAAGTCGGCGGGGGAGTGCGCCGCCTGCGCCGAGCGCGTGGTGGCCGAGCGTGCGGCAGATAACGCCGATACGCCCATGTCCATTGATTCCATCATCGACTTTATCGAGGACGGTGACATTGAGGGCGCCCGCGCTGCCGTTGAGCGTCAGATTGAGCTGAATGGCGCAATCAGTGCCGAGGGCCTTGCGCACGCTTGGGGCGCCGAGGTGGGTCGTACGCTGCTAGGTGCTCGTGCCGATGACGTCGCCTGCCGTGCCCGTGCCCGTGCGGCCGCCGGGTCCGACGCCCGCATGAACGGTTGCGCGCTGCCGGTCGCCATTGTGTGCGGCTCGGGCAATCAAGGCATTACCTGCGCATTGCCCGTCATGGAGTATGCCGAGTACCTGCGTTGCGACCACGAGCGTCTGGTGCGCGCCGTGATGCTGTCCGATCTTATCGCCGTGCATATCAAGAGCTATATTGGTGCGCTTTCGGCGTTTTGCGGTGCTATTTGCGCCGCGTGCGGCGCCGGCGCTGCGATTACCTGGCTGTGCGGTGGCACGCGCGAGCAGATTGGCGCGACGGTCTCGAATACGCTCGGTAACGTGGGCGGCATCGTGTGCGACGGCGCCAAGGCGAGCTGTGCCGCCAAGATCTCGGCTGCCGTCGATGCAGCGATTCTGGGCCATGATATGGCCATGCAGGGTCGCGGCTTCCGCGCCGGCGAGGGCCTGATCCAAGATACCGTTGAGCAGACAATCGCCAGTATGGGCTACGTAGGCCGTGTGGGCATGAAAGATACCGATGTCGAGATCCTCAACATCATGATCGGCAAAACCCAAGTGTGCTAGGACAGTTCGTCGGCTACTTGGTGTTCGTAGAAGGCTTCTACTACGGCGTTAAAGTCGCGGGCGAAGCCTTCCATGGTTCCGCGCCAGGTGACTCGGTTGGGCTTGCCCTGGCCTACATAGGCAGTCTGAATGCCGCAGGCGGGACTAGGGAAGTCGCGTTTGGGATCGTTGCCCACCATAAGGACCTCGTGCGGTTCGAGTCCCATCACCTGAAGCTGCTCTAGATAGTAGGTGGCATCAGGCTTGCAGCGGGTGGCGTTTCCCATGTGCGTGACGAGCTCAAAGGGGGCGTCGGCCAGGTCGCCCCAACCCATGCGGCACTCGATGGCCCCCTGCGGAAAGCTGGGGTTGGTAAAGAGCGCGCAGCGCAGCCCTGCGTCCTGTACGGTCTGAAGCGCGGCGTGTGCGCCCGGCATGGCATGGGCGTTGATGAGTTCGTCATTCTTGTACGGAAGAACTTCGCGGTCGTAGTAGGTAAACGCCTCGTAGATAAGTGGGTCCGAGAGGCAAATGCCGCATCGGCGCTCGACCTCTTCTTGGTAAAACTCAAGATTGGTGCGATTGTCCGTGCTGCTGCGGCGATTGGCGTTGAGGTCGACCAGGATGGTGCCGAGGCGTGCCATCGTGCCACCGCGGCTGCGGCGCCCGATATCCGCGAGCATCGAAGAGACATCCTTAAAATATCGAAGGATGAACGCGTTGAGGTTGATGCTAAGAAGCGTTTCGTCCATATCGAAAACGACTGCTTTGAGCACGCGGGCACCTTTCTCGAAAAATCGTTCCAGAATCGTTGGCTTGGGATACTTTACTCCAAAGCCGTATGCCCAACTGCTTATCGTCAGCTTGTGGAGACAGTCGTTCACAAGATTGCGAAAAAGTCTCCATACGAGTAAAAAATGGCAGTTCACGCTTGAAATCGAACTCATTTCCCCGTAACCTATACGAACGTGATTGCATAAGCGTCACATTAGTATCTGTCGGCTCCCGAGTGTTCCTAAACGTTGTGTGCTTGTCGCACCCTTCTGTAGGTCCTAGCAATCGGGGCCCCGTAGTTCGAAAGGGGTCCACCTTTGAGTGAGATTCAGAACTCGTCCATTTTCTCTCTTGACGATGTCAACGAGGAGGAGATGAACAACCTCATCGACGGTACGATTACCGACTTTGATGAGGGCGATCTCGTTAACGGCACTGTCGTTAAGATCGAGCATGACGAGGTGCTCGTTGACATCGGATTCAAGTCCGAGGGCGTTATCCCGGTCCGCGAGCTGTCCATCCGCAAGGACGCTAACCCTGCAGACATCGTTGCACTCGGTGATCCCATCGAGGCTCTGGTTCTCCAGAAGGAGGACAAGGACGGTCGTCTGGTCCTGTCCAAGAAGCGTGCCGAGTACGAGCGTGCTTGGAACCGCATCGAGGAGAAGTTCAACTCCGGCGAGAACGTCGAGGGCGAGGTTATCGAGGTTGTCAAGGGCGGCCTGATCCTCGACATCGGCCTGCGTGGCTTCCTGCCCGCTTCCCTCGTCGACCTCCGTCGCGTCAAGGACCTCACCTCCTACATGGGCACCCGCATCGAGGCCCGCGTCATCGAGATGGACCGCAACCGCAACAACGTTGTCCTCTCCCGTCGCGTCGTGCTCGAGGAGTCCCGTAAGGCCGAGCGCTCCGAGATCCTGTCCAAGCTCAAGTCTGGCATGCGTCTCCAGGGCACCGTTTCCTCCATCGTCGACTTCGGCGCCTTCGTCGACCTCGGCGGTATCGACGGCCTCATCCACATCTCCGAGCTCTCCTGGAACCACGTCAACCATCCTTCCGAGGTTGTCAAGGTCGGCCAGGAGGTCGAGGTCGAGGTTCTCGACGTCGATCTCAACCGCGAGCGCATCTCCCTGGGTCTCAAGCAGACCACCGAGGATCCGTGGCGCGCACTGGTCAAGAAGTATCCCGTCGGCGCTATCGTCGAGGGCACTGTGACCAAGCTTGTCCCGTTCGGCGCTTTCGTCGATCTGGGCGAGGGCATCGAGGGCCTGGTGCACATCTCCGAGATGGCCAACAAGCACGTCGATCAGCCTTCTCAGGTCACCCACGTGGGCGACAAGGTTCAGGTCAAGGTCATGGAGATCGACCTCGACCGTCGTCGTATCTCCCTGTCCATGAAGTCCGCTGCTGAGACTCTGGGCGTCGAGATCGAGGTTACCCCGCTGCCTTCCGAGAAGAAGGACGAGGAGACTGACGCCGAGTAAATCGGTTTGACGATCACTTGTTTTAAGGGATCCGTCCGTAATGGACGGGTCCCTTTTTGCATTTGGCACCGAGATGCGCAATGCTGCCGGGCTGTCCACAGGCTATTGAATTGTCGGTGCATGAAAAAGCCGACATCCCGCCTCGGGGAGGAGGCGGGAACGCACCGAGTAGACGGAGGGGTGCGGAGCGCGGTCGCGTCTCGACTGACAACGTTGCCCATCGACGGGATTATTGTAGCGCATGGGCGCTTCTTGGTTTATCGTGTCGAGCGCTTGTGTTGTGCCGTTGCCTGTGGCGGCGGTGTGCTACACTCTTGCACTGCTGAGTGGGCCAGACGGTCGCGCGATGTACTGCTTGCGGTACGCGTGAGGAAAGTCCGGGCTCCAGAGGGCGGGATGCCGGCTAACGGCCGGGCGGAGTGATCCGACGGAAAGCGCCGCAGAAAAGAAGACTCCCACCTGCGTCGCAAGGCGTAAAGGGAAAAGCTGAAACGGTGGTGTAAGAGACCACCAGCGTCGTGGCAACACGGCGGCTTGGCAAGCCCCATCCGGAGCAAGCGCGAATAGGAACGCTATGGGCCGGCCCGGTCCGCGTTCGGGTAGCGTGCGTGGAGCTGCACGGTAACGTGCAGACAAGATAAATGACCGTTCACGACAGAACCCGGCTTATCGGCCCACTCGGCACTTTGTTGACGCTGCGAACCCGTCAGCGCGGCAATCTGCCTTTCAAACCTTCGGGCATGACCATAAGGTCAATGCCCTCGGCTTTCAAGGCACCTTGCTCGCGCTGACGGGTTCTCGCTTTCGTTGACGGAATCATCGGCGTTGCCATTCTTTTTACTAGGGTTATCGTATTATTGAGGCTGTTTGTTGCTGCGCTTTATTTTGTTGAGGGGCTTTGTTGGACAGCTATTTTACTCTGCAATCGAATATTGAGGTTTCGGGCGAGTTTGTGGACCGCAAGAGCCGGTTTATTGCCCAGCTGGTCCATATTGAGTCCGAGGACGAGGCGAATGCCTTTATCGAGATGGTTCGCAAGCGTCATTATGACGCTCGACACAATGTTCCCGCGTGGATTTTGGTCGATGGACGCGAGCGCCAGAGCGATGATGGTGAACCGAGCCGCACGAGTGGTATGCCGACGCTCGAGGTGCTGCGCGGTGCGGGGCTCAAAAATGTTTGCTGCGTAGTGACACGCTATTTTGGTGGCACGCTGTTGGGGCCTGGTGGTTTGGTGCGCGCCTATACCGCGGCGACGCAGGCGGCGGTGGCCGCGGCTCAGGAGGCCGGGCAGATCGTCGAGATGACGAGCGTCGTGCCGGTTGATGTGCATGTGGCCTATCCACAGTATGAGCAGGTGCTTCGCTTGGCGCAGGATTCGGGTGCCAAGGTTTCGGATACCGATTACGCGGATGCTGTGACACTTCACTTGGTGTTTAAAGCGGGGGAGCAAGAGCCGTTTTGCGCTAAGATGCGCGAGCTTATGGCGGGGCGCGAGGAGATTGAGGTCAGCGCTCCCGAGTTTGCTGAGTTCTAACGACGACGGCCGGCGTGCATTTGGATGAATCCCAAGCGCGCCGGCTGTCGTTTTATGTCGCTGCCGTTTACTCGGCGAGCTGCTTTAGTACATCGCAGGCGATTTCGACGGCATCGTCGATGCAACCGGGGCAGCTGCGGAGCGGACCCTTATCCGATCCGACGCCCTTGAGCGTGCCGCAGACGGTCGTCGTGTTCTTCTCGCCAAAACGTTTGGCGATCTCGCGCGACAGTTTGTAGGTCTGGCCCTTGGTCTTGGGGTTTTCCATGCCATCGCTCATTACAAAGCCCATGATGGCCACGGCGCCCGAGATGGCGCCGCAAGTTTCGGTCATGCCGCCCATGCCGGCGCCAAAGCCCTCGGTGAGGGTAAAGGCGACCTGGGGGTCGAGCCCGACGGCGGGCGCGAGCGTGCAGGCGACGGCCTGCGCGCAGTTAAAGCTGCGGGCGTGGTATTCGGCAGCCTGAGCCTGGCAGGTGGCAGTGTTGAGCTGAGTGGTATCAATCTGCTTCATCGGTGTCTCCTTGATTGCGGTGTACCCGCCTATGGTACCCTTGCTGGCGCATTCGCTTATCGAGACCGCAGTGCATATCTCATTGTTTTTCGCCATCGAACACTTTCTTAAGATTTGGGACAAATAAACCTGATTAATTTGTCCCATAACCTATCGGCGGGATGGGTTGAGAGGGGTGCGGGGTAGCGGTATTGTGAACCGAATAAAACAAAACCCAAGTAAGGGAGTTGGATATGTGCGAGCAGACTATCGGTACCACGTGCGTTCAGGGCGGCTATCATCCGGGCGATGCGGAGCCGCGCCAGGTGCCCATCTACCAGTCCACCACGTGGAAATACGACACGTCCGAGCACATGGGCAAGCTGTTTGACCTGGAGGAGTCGGGCTACTTCTACAGCCGTCTGCAGAATCCCACGTGCGATCTGGTCGCCGCCAAGATCTGCGAGATGGAGGGCGGCACCGCTGCGATGCTCACGAGTTCGGGCATGGCCGCGAACTTCCTCGCGATCTTTAACGTGGCCGGTGCCGGTGATCACGTGGTCGCGAGCTCTGCTATCTACGGCGGTACGTATAACCTGCTCGCCCACACCATGGGCCGCATGGGCGTGACTTGCACGTTTGTCGCCCCCGACTGCACCGATGAGGAGCTGGAGGCAGCCTTTGAGCCCAATACCAAGCTCGTCTTTGGCGAGACGATTGCCAACCCCGCCCTTGCCGTGCTCGATATTGAGCGCTTTGCCAAGGCCGCGCATGACCACGGCGTGCCGCTGATGGTCGACAACACCTTCCCGACGCCCGTGATGTGCCGTCCCTTTGAGTGGGGCGCCGACATCGTCACGCACTCTACCACCAAGTACATGGATGGGCATGCGGCCTACCTGGGCGGCGTGATCGTTGACCACGGCCAGTTTGACTGGATGGCCCATGCAGACAAGTTCCCGGGTCTCACCACGCCCGACGAGAGCTATCACGGCGTGACCTATGCCGAGAAGTTCGGTCGCGAGGGTGCCTTCATTACCAAGGCAACCGCTCAGCTCATGCGCGACCTCGGCCCCATGCAGAACCCGCAGGCGGCGTTTTTCCTGAATAGCTCGCTCGAGAGCCTGCATGTGCGTATGCCGCGTCATTGTGAGAACGGCCTGGCCGTTGCTAAGTTCCTGCAGAGCCATCCCAAGGTGCGCTTTGTGAGCTATCCGGGCCTGGAGGGCGATAAGTACTATGACCTGGCTCAGAAGTACATGCCCAACGGTACCTGCGGCGTCGTGAGCTTTGGCTTTAACGGTGGTCGCGCGGCGGCCGAGACCTTTATGAAGAGCCTTAAACTCGCCCAGATCGCCACGCATGTGGCCGATGCTCGCACCTGCTGCCTGCATCCCGCTAACGCCACGCACCGTCAGATGAACGATGAGGAGCTCATCGCCTGCGGCATCTCCGCCGACATGGTGCGCCTGTCGTGCGGCCTCGAGGACACGGCCGATCTGATTGCCGACCTTGAGCAGGCGCTCGAGCAGTGCTAGGCTAGCTTCTCGTATGAAGCGACGGAGCCTCTTGGGGTTCCGGTGACATATAGTTCCGATTCCGTAGGCGGGGGGGG
>NZ_QSFR01000009.1:91125-111475 GCF_003467925.1 Collinsella sp. AM43-1
GATTGGGGCCCCGTTTTTGTGTTGCGCCACTCGAAAGGATGGATATGGAGAAAACCGCAGAGCAGCTGCGCCGCGAGCACATTGCCCTAGAGGGCGATACCCATGGCAAGAACAAATGGGCGATTCTGTTTACCGTGCTCATCATGACGTTTATGGCGTGTCTGGATTCGACCGTCGTGACCGTGGCACTGCCCGTGATGCAAAAGGAGCTGGGCGTGGGCCTCGACCGCATCCAGCTGGTGAGCTCGGTGTATCTGCTTGCGACATGCGTGGCTATGCTGCCGTTTGGCCGTCTGGGCGACGTGCGCGGCAAGGTGGGCGTATTCCAGCTGGGCGTCATCGTCTTTACGGTCGGCTCGCTGCTGTGCGGCCTTTCGGCCTCGCTCGAAGTTCTTATCCTGGCACGCATCGTTCAGGGCGTCGGTTGCGCGGCGGCCATGGCTAACAACATGGGTATCATCACCGAGTCGTTTCCGGCGCGCGAGCGCGGTCGTGCTATGGGTATCCTCGCGACCTTTGTGGCCCTCGGCATGACGTGCGGCCCCGTGCTGGGCGGCATGCTGGTGGCAAGCTTTCCCTGGGAGAGCATCTTCCTCATCAACCTGCCCATTGGCGTCATCTCGTTTATCGTGGGGCTTTACACACTGCCGCATGTTAAGCCGGAGGCCGGCGAGCGCCCCATGTCGCTGGCGGAGGCCGCGCGTCGCTGCTTTGCGAGTTCGGCTTTTACGATTAACTTGGCATGCATGCTTATCGTGTTCATCGGCATCGGTGCATCTGAGTTTGTGCTGCCGTTCTATTTCCAGGATGCCCATGGCTTTAGCTCCGATATTTCCGGACTGCTCTTTTTGGCGCTGCCGATGGTGAATGCCTTTATCGGCCCGCTTTCGGGTACGGTTTCGGACCGTGTTGGCTGCGAGGGTCCCACGGCGGTCGGCCTGGGTGTGTACGTATGCGGTCTCTTTGCGGTAAGCACGCTCAACGAGCATTCCTCCATCCCTGTGATCGTGTGCTGTGTCGCGTTTATGTCGTGCGGCACGTCGATTTTCCAGAGCCCCAACAACTCGCTGTACATGGGCTCGGCTCCGCGCGAGGCACTTGGCTTTGCAGGTAGCTTGGGCAGCTTGGCGCGCTATGCGGGCATGGCGCTGGGTATTACGGCAGGTTCGCATATCCTTTATGGGCAGATGAGCGTGGCGATGGGCGAGGCCGTGACCAGTTTTGTTGCAGGCCGTCCGGATGTGTTCCTATTCGGCTTTCGCTCGGTGTTCTACGTGCTTATGGCTGTGGCCGCTGTGGGCTTTGCGCTTGCCATGGTGCGTTTGGTGAAGATGCGCGCCCGCCATTAGCGTGTTGGGAGGCTGTCTGCCACGATTCGCGCCGTCCCAAAAAGACTGGTTTGTGGTGCGATGCGGCTTGTGGGGCGGGCGGGGGTCGGTCCGTGGTAGACTATCGAACAACGTTTATTAATCGCGCGGTATCGTTGCCGCGAGAAGGGGTTGCGCCATGCAGGAGCTTGAGGATCGTATTCGCCATGACGGCATCGTAAAGGCCGGTAACGTCCTTAAGGTTGATGCCTTCCTCAACCACCAGTGCGACGTTGAGCTGTTCGACCACATGGGCGCCGAGTGGGCCCGTCTGTTCAAGGATGTCGAGATCAACAAGATCCTGACGATTGAGGCTTCGGGCATTGGCATGGCTTGCATCGCAGCTCAGCATTTTGGCGGCGTACCGGTGGTCTTTGCTAAGAAGGCACAGTCCATCAACCTCGATGGCGAGCAGTATGCCACGACCATCTACTCCTTTACCAAGCAGAAGGAGTACCCGGTCATCGTTGGCAAGCGCTTCCTGTCCGAGGGCGACAAGGTCCTGATTATCGACGACTTCCTGGCCAACGGCTGCGCACTCGAGGGTCTTATCAAGATCTGCGAGGCTGCGGGTGCCGAGGTTGCCGGCATTGGCATCGCGGTGGAGAAGGGCTTCCAAGGCGGTGGCGATAAGCTCCGCGAGCGCGGCTTCCGCGTTGAGAGCCTGGCCCGTATCGCCGATATGGACTGCGATACCGGCGAGATCACCTTCGCTTAAGCGCGCAACACAAGCGATTGGTATGCGATGTGACAAAGGGACTTTCCCTTTGTCACATTTTTTGTATGAGGGGAGGTGTTGATATGGATGAGAACAAGATGGGATGGCGCGAGTATGCGCGCTATGCCGAGATGTCGGTTGAGGGGTTGGCACGCGACTGCGAGGTTCAGGTGTTTCGTGCGACGGGCCCGGGCGGCCAGGGTGTGAACACGACGGACTCGGCGGTGCGTATGAAACATATCCCTTCGGGAATTACCGTGACGGCGCGCGAGAGCCGTAGTCAGTTTCAGAATCGCGCGAGCTGCCTGCGTAAGCTGCGTGCAGAGCTTGAGCGTCGTGGCCGTCCGCCGCGCCGTCGCGTCAAGACCAAAGTGCCCCAGCGATCGCGCCAGCGCAGGCTCAACGACAAGCACTTCAATGCGATTAAAAAGGCTAACCGTCGCAAGCCGGGCGGGGAGGAATGATCTTCTCAATAAGTTGCGGTGAAATAGGGACTGTTTCGCGGCTTTAACTGCATAAACAGTCCCTATTTCACCGCAACTTAGGTGGGGTTAGCGGGTTGGGTGCCAGACTTGGAGGGCGCCGGGTAGGATGTCGACTTCGATGCGCGAGGCGACGATGGGCTCGCCGTCGGCCTGGATGGGGTAGTCGGGCTCCTCAAAAGTTAGCTCGGCATGGCGGCAGCGGCGCATGCGAACCGGTGGCAACTTGGTATGGTGGCCGTCCTTGGCCGAAAGGAACATAGGCAGGGCTACCGCGCGAGGGACGGGGCCGCAGGCGTAGCAGACGTCGAGCATGCCGTCGCAGGGGTCGGCATCGGGGCAGATGCGATAGCCCGAGCCATAGGTAGGACCAAGCTGAATCGCCATGATGATCGCCCTCACGCGCTCGGCGGGCGCGCCGTCAAAGCTGACTGTCATAGGATAGTTGCGATAGCGTAGGCCAAACTGCTCAAGTCCCGAGAGGGTGTAGAGCGGCGCGCCCGTCAAGCCGGTCTTTTTGCGCAGCTCGGTGGTGCTAAGGCCGATGGCAGCATCGATGCCGACCGAGAGCGTCTGGTCGTAGTACTCAACGGTAGCCTCGCCGCTGCCGCTCGCAGGGCTCCACGAGCGAATGCGCCCGATATCCTGACGCTGCAGCTCGCAGGTGAGCAGCGCGCCAAAATCCTTGCCGGAGAAATCGTCGATGCCGAGCGTCTGGGCAAAATCGTTGCCGGAGCCCACGGGCAGGACGGCAAGAGCGGGGCGGGCGTCCTCCTTTTGCGTCATAAGCCCGTTGACGACCTCGTGAATCACGCCGTCGCCGCCGAGTGCGATAACGGTGCGATAGCCCTGAGCCTGTGCGGCCAGCTCCTTGGCGTGTCCCATACGCTCGGTCAACACCAGGTCAAACTGGGATGCGCGTGCAGTCATGTCCAAAAAGCGTTGCAGGCGCTCGGCAACTTCGCGTGCCGCACCCGACTGGGCGGCTGGGTTGGCGATGATGAGCGTGCGACCAAAATCAGTTGCGTGCATGGGGCGACTCCCGGCGTGTGACATGACAGTGCGGTCGCGCTCAGGTCGAATTAGCCCCGATTGTGGCTGCACGGCGATTATTACATCTACTCTATCAGGTCGTTGTGGCGCTCGATAGCATCCGCTACCGTACCTCCCTCATCCACAATAAGCGAGCGGCGCTTGGGTGAGATGATGCGCTGGGCGGGGTACACGCCGCGGTGTCCGCCGGTTAGGTAGCTGATAAAGGCCACGATGACAAAGAACCCGGCGGCCGTGCCGTGGAACAGGTCGATGGCCATCATGCAGGTGGTGATGGGCACGTTGAGGCCGGCGCAGAACACGCCGAGCATGCCGAGAGCCGCCAGAAAACTGGGGTCAAGCCCGGTAAGGCAACCGATCCAGCCACCGAGTGCCGCACCGATGCCAAACAGGGGCGTGACCTCGCCGCCTTGGAAGCCCGCGCCCAGGGTAAGCGCTGTGACGACCAACTTGATGGCTGCGTCCGCCAGGGTGGCGTTGCCTGCAAATCCGGCGCTGGAAAGCCACGTGGAAAGGCCGGCGTAGTCCCAGGCGTCAAGGAGGGCATAGGCGGCCAAAACCACGAGTGCGCCCACGAGTGCGCGAGTAAGGTAATTGGTGATAAAGCGACCGTAAAGGCTTTTGACGGTTCGAACCGACCAGGCAAAGAGGCGTGCCGTCAGACCGAAGATAATGGCGCTGATAACAACGATGACAACCGTCCGTGGTGTCATGTTGGGAACGCTGGCGATGACATTCGCCTCGTACTCGGTTCCCAAGGCAAGTGACGTAAAGTAGCCGGTAAACGAGGCGACCAGGCAGTAGATGCCCGCGGTGTAGTCGATCTTGCCGATAAAGCACATCTCCATGCCAAAGAAAGCTCCAGCAAGGGGCGAGCCGAATACGGCGCCAAAGGCCGACGAGATGCCGGCGAGCATGAGGTCGTGGTGGTCATGTTTTTTGAGGTGGGCGAGGTTCGAGATGTTGCTGGCGATGGTGCCGCCAATCTGCACCGCGGCCCCCTCGCGACCGGCAGATCCGCCCGTTAGGTGCGTGAGCGTGGAGCAGACGAAGGTGAGAACGGCCATGCGCATATGGATGAGGCGTGTGCCCAGAGCGGAGTCGATGACCAGGTTGTTACCGCGTTTGGCGGCAAGGCCGTGGTTTTTGTACACCCATGCGGTGGCAACGCCCACAACGGGAAGCAAGGCGTAGACCCATGCATGGTGCTCGCGATAGTCGGTCGCGATATTCAGCGAGGTCAAAAACGCCCAGGCGGCAACGCCCATGGCGAGCGAGACGATGACGACGAGTGTGAGCAACTTGGCGCTCGCGAGTAGGTTGCGGGCGTTGCGGCGCGTGTCGGCGGCCAAGAGATGCTCGGAGCGGGTGAGCTGATGCCTGCCGGCCATGATGACGTCGTTCAGGGAGAAAAAGCCGCCGTCGTCGAGCGACTGAGAATGATCCTGCGCTTCGTTTGCGCTTTCGGGTTTGTCGGTAAAAGTCATACGTTCCTCTTTTGGGTTGCAACACGAGCATTATAAAACGCGGTAAACGCGACGAGCCGGTGGGTTGGTTTTGGTTTTGTTTCGCGGCTTGCGGCCGACAGATGTATTTGCGGGTACAGGCCAAGTCGCGGTCGCGCGTCGAGGGATTATACTGAGAGAAACATAAAGAATCGGCGCTTTTGTTGCGCGCCGCAGCATGCTAGAGGTGTATATGGCTGAGAAACTCATTCCGTTGGAGGACGCGCAGGCGATCGTCTTGTCGCACGTGAATCGCACCGAAGTCGTCGAGGTTCCCGTGTGGCAGGCCGCCGGTCTTCCCTTGGCAGAGGATACGGTGGCCGATATCGACATCTCGCCGTATGCCAACAGCGCTATGGACGGATATGCCGTGCGCTCGTCGGACTTGGCGCAGGCATCTGGCGAGGCGCCGGTGACGCTCGACGTTATCGGACACGAGGCTGCGGGCCATGTGTTTGAGGGCACAATCGGCGCGGGCGAGACGGTCCGCATCATGACGGGCGCGCCGGTACCCGAAGGTGCCGATGCCGTGGTGAAGTATGAGATCGTCGATGTGCTCGTCGGTGACGGCAACGAGGGTTCGCGTGTGAGGTTCTCGGTGCCTGCCAAGGTAGGGGAGAACGTTCGCTCTGCCGCCGAGGAGGCCCATGCCGGCGATGTTGTGATGCACGCCGGCGAGGTCGTGGCTCCGGCGGGCGCCGGCTTGTTGGCGAGCGCCGGGTATGCGAGCGTGAAGGTGCATGCCGCGCCGCGTGTGGGCATTATCTCGCTGGGCACGGAGCTGGTCGCGCCCGGCCAACTGCCGGCGCGTGGGCAGATTCGCGATTCCAATTCCTCGGCGTTAATGGCCGAGGCACTCGATGCTGGGGCCGACCCGGTGTTCTACGGCATTGCGCCCGACGACGAGCGGGCGATTGCCGAGCTGGTGCACCGCGCCGCGCAAGAGTGCGATTTTGTCATTACGAGCGGTGGCGCCTCGGCTGGCGACTACGACTACGTGACGGCGCTGGTTCGGCGCGAGGGCGAGGTGCTGTTCGATCGCATTTCGTTGCGTCCCGGCAAGGCCATTACGTTTGGCCTGCTCGGCGGCAAGCCCTATCTGGGGCTTTCGGGCAACCCCGCGGCGGCCTATGTGGGCTTTGAGATGCTCGCCCGCCCGGCGATTCGCAAGATGCGCGGCTTTGCCGAGGGTGCGCGTCCCGTGCAGCAGGCGGTTCTTACCCACGGCGTGAAGAAGCGACAGGACCGACGCTTCTATGATCGCGCCACGGTTGCGCGCGATGCGCAGACGGGTGAGCTTACGGTCACCGAGGCGCACAGCCAGAACTCGGCGCTGCTCGGAACCATGCAGCGTGCGAACTGCCTGTTGCGCATCAACGAGGGTCCGTGCGATCTTGAGCCGGGCGACGTCGTGGATGTCGTCCGAGTCGATCTGCCCGAGGGCACCGTGCTGTAGGAGGAGTGCTATGGAGTTGAAGATTTCAATCGTGACGTGCTCGGATACGCGCGATCTTGCCCAGGACGAGGCAGGCGCTGCACTCGAGGAGCTCATCGCGGCGCAGGGCTGGACGGTTGCCTCGCATACGGTGGTGCATGACGATGTTGACGAGATCGGTGCTGCCATTGTGGCTGCGGCCGACGATTGCCAGGCCAACGTGGTCATCACCTGCGGCGGCACGGGGCTTTCGATGCGAGACGTGACGCCCGAGGCGACGCGTGCCGTCTGCGACCGCGATGTGCCGGGTATTGCCGAGGCGATCCGTGCATACTCTATGACCAAGACGCGCCGTGCCATGCTTTCGCGCGCCGTGTGCATGCAGCGTGGGGCTGCGCTTGTCATCAACTTTCCGGGATCCACGAAGGCGGCTCGCGAAAGCTGGGAGGCCGTGAGCGACCAGCTGGAGCACGCGGCCCACATGGCGGCGGGCGGTGGACACGCTCGCTAAACTGCTTGCCTGTAGCGGAGTGACCTTATGGGTCGCTCCGCTTTTTTAAGCGGCGACAACGCGAGCGTCTTGCGGCTATCGGTATAAGAAATTATCAAACGATAATTTCTTATCACAAGCATTATTCGCGCTAAAGTATAATTCAATTACAGGATAAAGCCCGCGGCGGGGTGCCCGGGCGTAGCGCTCGAAAGGGTTGAACATGTTCGATATGGTTTCTCGCCGCGGATTCGTCTCGCTTTCTGCTGTCGCCGCTGCCGGCCTTGGCCTTGCTGGCTGCTCGGGCAACAAGACGTCTGAGCCGGCCGGCTCCGATGCGGGTTCTGCCAAGACTTCTTTCAAGAAGGCTGTCGAGCTGCAGGTATTTGCCGCCAACTCGCTCGAGAAAGCTCTGCCCGAGGTTCAGAAGCTCTACACCGATCAGACCGGTACCACCTTTGCCGACACGCAGTTTAAGGCGTCCGGCGACCTTGTCGAGCAGATGCGCGCCGGCGCTGCGGTGGACGTGCTCATCACGGCCTCTAAGGGCACTATGGATAATGCCGAGGCCGCCGAGCTCGTCGATGCCGACACGCGCGAGGACATGTTCGTCAACGACCTCGTGATTATTCGTGCCGAGGGCTCCGACACCAAGGTCGAGGCTATCGCCGACGTCGCGAGCCTGGACGGCAAAATCGCCATCGGCGACGCCAAGACCGTTCCCGCCGGCAAGTATGCCAACCAGGCGCTGGCTTCTGTTGGGCTCTACACCGGTACCGAGGGCGACGACGGTGAGTATGCACCCGAGCTCGCCGACAAGGTGGCTTTGGCCGACAAGGTCGGCACCGCCGCAGCTTACGTCTCTACGGGAGACTGCGTGGCCGGCTTTGTCTACAGCTCCGACATCTTCCGCTACGACGGCATCGAGGAGGCCTTCGTGTGCCCCGAGGATTCGCACAAGCCCATCGTGTATCCGGGTGCCGTTGCCGAGAGCTCCGAGCACGCCGACGAGGCCAAGGCGTTCATCGACTTCTGTCTGACCAACAAGAAGGCGCAGAAGATTTGGGCTAAGTACGGATTTGAGCTTTCCGCGTAGTGCGGCCTGGCGCGATAATTCCATCGTTTTGTGTTTAACTCCGTCCTTGTATTCTCTTGGAGCTTTTCGTGCTTAATAGATTCCGCATGCTTGTCGCCTGTGCTTTGACCTTCGCGCTTTGCTGGGTGCCAGGATTTGCGTTTGCTGGGGAAGCTGAGGACGGGGCTCAGGTTGCTGCGACCGCTCATGGGCTTTCCTATGGGATCGAGGGTTTTGAGCGGTTGGCCAGGGGGACCGCTCGTGCCATGGAGGGCCAGCCTGAGGGCTACCGGTTTCCCGTTGACGAGGACGTGGACCTTGTAGTGGCGCCTGCTGCCGATCGCGTTGTGGTGTGGGTATCGCCCAAGGCGGTCGAGAAGTACGGATTGGATCCGCAGGACAACGAGTGCGCATCGGGTCTCAAGGCTCTCGTCTGTGAACTCGACAGCGCAAACTGCATGGGAGGCGCACGGCTGGAAGACATGGATCTTCCTTGGTATGCCACGACGGAAGCGGCGTTTAATGTCGGTGGGTATACCTATGCCTTTGATGAGCGCGGTGCGAATGGGGACCGCTATGTGGTCATCGCATCAGCCTCGGGTGATGCCAAGGGCGGCGCGCGTTGGCTTGATAGCGCTCAAATCGTGGTAGCATCATCTGTTATGATGCAAGATGAACAGGAGCCCTTGGCGTCCCTTGTCGCCTTTTTGACCGGCATCGACTATCGCCCGCTTTGGGTGTCTATCAAAACGAGTGGCCTTGCCCTGGTGATTGCCTTTGCGCTGGGCCTGTTTGCCGCATGGAAGACTATGGGCACGACGAGCCGCGTGAAGGGCCTGCTCGACTCGGCCTTTACCATCCCCATGGTGCTGCCTCCCACGGTGTGCGGCTTTCTGCTCCTCATGCTGTTTGGCCGCTCGACCGGGGTTGGCCAGTGGCTTATCGCGCACGGCATCTCGATCGTCTTTACCTGGCCAGCGGCGGTGATATCTGCCGTGGTGGTGTCGTTTCCCCTGGTCTACCGCACGGCGCTCGGCGCCTTTGAGAGCCTGGACACGCAGATGCTCGACGCCGCGAGAACCCTGGGGTGGTCCGAGCGCCGTATCTTTGCCAAGCTTATGATGCCACTCGGCTGGCCCTCGATCGCCGCCGGTACGGTGCTCGCCTTTGCCCGTGCGATGGGTGAGTTCGGTTGCACCCTCTTCTTTGCGGGTAACTATGCCGGTATTACGCAGACCATCCCCATCGCTATCTACTTTGAGTGGATGGGTGGCAACATCCCAGTTGCCCTCTTTTGGGTTGTCGTCGTGATTGCGTTTAGTTTCCTGGTCATCCTGTTTATCAACATGTACACCGCGCATTCGCAAAAGTATCGCGAGCGGGGCCTTTCCCGTGCGGAGCGCAAGCGGGCCAAAGAACTCGCCGATACGGACGATTCGCTCGACCCGGTGGGCGGCGATGCCCTGCGTATCGATCGCGAGGCGCTGGCCGAGCTCATGCGCGATGATGCCACTCTGCAGGGAGGTCGATAGGCCATGTCGATCGTTCTGGATATCAAAAAGCGCTATCCCGGGTTTACGCTCGATATGCAGCTTGAGGCTGGAGAGGAGCGCGTGGCGCTGCTGGGCGCCTCGGGGTGCGGCAAGAGCTGTACGCTACGCTGCATTGCCGGTGTGGAGACGCCCGACGAGGGCAAGATCGTCGTCAACGGCGTGACCTTTTTTGATTCGGCGGCGGGCATCAACCTATCGCCCCAGGAGCGTAAATGCGCCCTGCTGTTCCAAAACTATCAGCTGTTTCCCAATATGACGGTGGCCGATAACGTGTGCGCCGGCGTACAGGATGCGGGTGACGTCGCTGCACGCAAAAAGCTCGCCGAGCGCTATCTGGGCATTTTTGGTCTGTCCGATTTTGCCGACCGCTATCCCGCACGCCTCTCGGGTGGTCAGCAGCAGCGCGTGGCGCTTGCGCGCATGGTGGCGGCACACCCGGGCATTTTTATGTTCGACGAGCCCATGAGCGCGCTCGATGCCTACCTTAAGAGCGCGCTCGAGCAGAACATGCTCGACCTGTTCGACGTGTGCAACCGCACCGTGCTCTACGTGAGCCACGATATCGACGAAGCGTGTCGCCTGTGCCAGCGCATTTGCGTGATGCATAACGGGCATGTGGAGGAGATCGGCTCCGTCGAAGATGTGGTCCGCCGGCCGCAAACCTTGGCCGCGCTGCGCTTGACGGGCTGCAAGAACACAAGCCGGGCGTGCAAGATCGGCGACGAAGAAGTTGAGGCTCTCGACTGGGGCATGACCTTTAATGTGGGTCGCGAGGTTCCTGATGATGTGGCGTACCTGGGGATTCGCGCAAGTTACTTCCATGTTGACAACCGTGCCGAGCGGGGTCGTAACAGCTACGACTTACACGTGGCCCGGGTGAGCGATTCGCGCTTTGAGCGGCTGGTGCTGTTGGACGTGCCACGTGTCGATGCACCCACGCGTCTGCAGTGGAAGGTCAACAAGGTGAGCGTGGCTTTCGACGAGCTGCCGCAGGCCGACGAGACCTTGCGCATGCATTTTGATGCGAGCAGGATTCATTTGGTTTGTCGATAGCGCCGGGTAATGCCGTCGGGGATATAGGCCTCGGCGGCTTCGTCTTGCCGTTCGCCGAATGAGGGATGACAAACTCCTATCAATCAAGATAATTATTTATTAAACGACGGCACACGATGCTGTCGTACGAATGTCAACGGTGTTCGCATGGTCGATGACCGTTGATATAGTTGACCTTAACTTGTAAAGGAGGGTGCGCGCATGCCACAGACGACATACATTCGCCGCGTTGCCGCGCGTGCCCTATATATCGCTCGGAGCCGCATATGAGCAGGTATGTTCACGGCTCCGGGAGAGACGACGCACAACTAAATAGTCAACCGCAAAGCAGGTTCCCCAAAATTCCGGGTTTGAGCACGGCAGGGCAATCGCCGCCCGTCGTGCACCGATACCGCTGTTATCCGTTTTTGGTTCGAGAGGGGAACCGTCATGGCTGAAGAATTCGATTTCCATCCGATGTGGGAGAGCCTCGGCATGAATCTTGCCGACCACGACATGCTGCTGGGCGCCGTGGGCCAGATGTACGGCGATATGTTCTTGACGCAGAACAATCGCCCCAAGTCCACGTCCTACCTGGACTTTGTGGCCACCAACATCCACAGCGGCCGTATTAAGGAGATGCTCGACAAGAAGGAGGCCGGCGAGGCCACCAAGATCGTGGGCTCGTTCTGCGTGTACGTGCCCGAGGAGATCGTGCTTGCCTGTGACGGCATTCCCGTTGGTCTGTGCTCGGGCGCCGATTGGGCAACGGATAAGGTCGAGGAGCATCTGCCGCGCAACACCTGCCCGCTTATCAAGAGCTTTGCCGGCTTTAAGCTGGGCGAGGTCTGCCCCTACATTGAGTCGAGTGACTTGGTGGTAGGCGAGAACACCTGCGATGGCAAGAAGAAAGCCTACGAGTTTTTTGCCACGCAAAAGAACATGTACGTCATGGATATTCCCAACGTACACGACGAGTCAACGCTCGTGACCTGGAAGGCCGAGGTCAAGAAGCTCGCCGCCAAGATCGAGGAAGAGTGCGGCGTCACGATTACGCCTGAGCGTCTGAAGGCCGCCATCCACGCCGTCAATGAGAAGCGTCGCGCCCTGCAGCGCCTCGCTGCCACGCGCGCTGCCGACCCTGCGCCCATCAGCGGTCTTGACAGCCTGCTGACCGTTCAGGCCGCCTTTATGGACGACACGCCACGTCTGACCGGAGCCATTAACGATATGGCGGCTGAGTGCGAGCAGCGTGTCGAGGCCGGCGAGGGCGTGGCGCCCAAGGGGACCAAGCGCATTCTGTACACCGGCACGCCCATGGCCGTGCCCAACTGGAAGCTGTTCAACCTTATCGAGAAAGCCGGCGGCGTTGTGGTAGGCGAGGAGTCCTGCACGGGCTCGCGCTACTACAAGGACCTGGTCGACGAGTCCGGTGAGACGGTGGACGAGATGCTCGATGCCATCGCCGAGCGCTACTTTAAGATCAACTGCGCCGTCTTTACGCCCAACGACCAGCGTATGAAGGACATTGTCCAGATGGCCAAGGACCTGCATGCCGACGGCATCGTCGACGTGGCCCTGCAGTTCTGCACGCTCTATGAGATGGAGTCGTTTGCCGTGGAGAAGGCCGCCGAGGAAGCCGGCATTCCGTTTATGCACATCACGACCGACTACGCCGGTGAGGATGCAGGCCAACTGCAAACCAGGATCGAGGCCTTCTTGGAAACCATTTAGGGCTATCCGTCCCGGCGGCTTTCCCAGGCACCCGATCTTGCCGTTCAAACCGTCGCTTGCGTGCGAAAGTACGCGGCGCGCCTCTTTCACGGCAACCTCGGGCACCTGGGAAAGCCGCTTCCTTGGTTGGTTAAAAGGTTTAGGAGTTATATGTCGGAAAATATTGAGCAGCCGTTGCCCAGCACGTTTGAGGAGTTCAACGAGCAGCGCAAGGCCGCGTTTATTCGCGTTAAGGATTATAAGCAGGCGGGCAATCGCCTGGTCGGCTTTTTGTGCAGCTATACGCCGCTCGAGATTATCGATGCCGCGGGGGCCGCAAGTGTCGCTCTGTGCGGTACGTCCGATGAGGTGATCCCCGAGGCCGAGAAAGTGCTGCCGGCAAATCTGTGTCCGCTCATCAAATCGACGTACGGCTTTGCCTACTCGCAAAAGTGCCCGTTTACGTACTTTAGCGACATGATCATCGGTGAGACCACCTGCGACGGCAAGAAGAAGATGTACGAGCTCTTAAACGAGCTTAAGCGCACGCACATTCTGCATCTTCCGCAGGGTCGCGACCGCGCCTACGAGCGCGAGGGCTGGTACGAGGAGTGCCGCCTGCTCAAGGAGGAACTCGAGGGCTTCTACGGCATCACGATTACCGACGATGACCTGCGCGCTGCCGTCCGTCGTCGCAACCGTTTGCGTGCGGCTCAGCTCGAGATGTTTGCGCTGCAGGCCAACCAGCCGGCGGCCATGAGCGGCGTCGACCTGATGAGCACCATGTTCGCTGGTACGTTCAGCTTTGATATCGAGGCCTATACGCAGCAACTGGAGCAAAAGGTTGCCAAGCTGCGCGAGGCCTACGACGCGGGCGAGCGCCCGGTTGCGGCGGATGCCAAGCGCATCCTGATCACCGGCTGCCCCGTGGGCGGCGTGATCAACAAGATCGGTCGCACCATCGAGTCCAACGGCGGCGTGGTCGTGTGTATGGATGACTGCTCGGGTGAGCGCACGGCGGCCATGATGGTCGACCCGGATGCGCCCGACATCCTGCGTGCGATCGCCGACCGCTACCTGGATATCAACTGCTCGGTTATGACGCCCAACGACGGTCGTATGGAGAACACGCTGGCCATGTGCGAGAAGTATCACGTCGATGGCGTAGTGGAGAGCGTGCTCCAGGCGTGCCACACCTTTAACGTGGAGAGTGCACGCATGCAGGAGGCCGTCGAGGGTGCGGGTATTCCGTATATGAAGATCGAGACCGACTACAGCAACGGCGACATGGGCCAGATTGAGACCCGCATCGCTGCCTTCATCGAGACCCTCTAGCTTCCTCAGGCACCGGATCTTGCCCCTCAAACCGTCGCTTGCGTACCAAAGTACGCTGCGCTCCTCTTTCGGGGCAACCTCCGGCACCTGAGAAACCTAGAGCTAAGGCGCCTGAATGCGCCGCTGTCTTTGATGTTTGGATTAGGAGAGAGCCATGATAGGGATCGGGATCGATATCGGGTCTACGGCGGCTAAGGCTGCTGTGGTCGATGGCGCGGGTTCGGTGACGTGGACGTGCGTGCAGCCAACCGGGTTCTCCTCGGTCGATGCGGCCGAGCGTCTGCGCGGTGAGCTCGCCGCAGCCGGCTATGACGTGGCGGGCGACGATGCTCGCGTGGTCGCGACTGGCTACGGCCGTGTCGCCGTGCCCTATGCGCATAAGGTCGTGACCGAGATTACCTGCCACGGTACCGGTGCCGTGCACCTGTTTGGCGATCACGGCACGGTGATTGACGTGGGCGGCCAGGACACCAAGGTCATTCAGCTTAAAAGTGGCCGCGTGGCCAAGTTTGCCATGAACGACAAGTGCGCCGCCGGCACGGGGCGCTTTTTGGAGATCATGGCCGACCGCCTAGGCATTTCCCAGCAGCAGATGGCAGACCTCGCCCGCACCGGCGAGCCTACCAAGATCAGCAGCATGTGCACGGTGTTTGCCGAAAGCGAGGTTATCAGCCTGATCGGTCGCGGTGAGCCGCGCGAGAACATTGCGCGTGGCGTGATCGATAGCGTGGTCTCGCGCGTGGCGACCATGGCCGGGCAGGCCGCGGGCGCCCCGTACTACCTGACCGGTGGCCTGTGCGAGAACGCCTTCGTGGTGGAGCGGCTGGCAGCGCTGCTGGGGTCGCCGGTCACCACCTCGCCCCAGGCCCGCTTTGCCGGTGCCATCGGTGCGGCGATTCGCGCACAGGCGCTCAATTAATGCATCCGCTGCAGGCTCGCATTCATGCGTATACTGGGAGAAAATGATTGACCGATGAGAGGAGGTATCGATGGCTGACGATCAGATTAAGCTCACGTCTATGACTGCCGCGAGCGGTTGAGCCGCTAAGTTGGCTCCCGGAGCCCTCGCCCAGGTCCTGGGCGACTTACCCAATGTGCATAACGACAACCTGCTCGTGGGGTTCGATACCTCCGACGATGCGAGCGTTTTCCGCGTTGGCGAGAACTTGGGTCTCGTGCAGTCCATCGACTTCTTCCCGCCGATGGTCGACGATCCCTATCTGTTCGGCCAGATCGCCGCGGCCAACTCGCTGTCGGACATCTACGCCATGGGCGGGCGGCCGAGCCATGCCATGAACTTGCTGTGCATTCCCAATTGCCTGGGCGTTGAGGTTGCCGGGCAGATTCTGGCGGGTGGCGCCGACAAGTGCGTCGAGGCCGGCTGCTCCATCGCGGGCGGTCATACCATCAACGACGACGAGCCCAAGTATGGCCTGTCCGTGAGCGGCTTTGTCGCGCTCGACCGCATGCTCGCCAACAGCGGCGCGCACGTGGGCGATGTTCTGCTGCTGACCAAGGCGGTCGGCTCGGGCATCATCACCACGGCCATTAAGGGCGAGCTCATCGAGCAGGACGAGGCCGCAGCCATGTTTGACTCGATGCGCACCCTCAACGAGGCGCCGATTCGTCTGGCCGAGGGACTTGAGCTTCACGGCTGCACCGATGTCACGGGTTTTGGCTTGATCGGGCACGCGTGCGAGATGGCCGAGGGCTCGGGTGTGCAGATCGAGCTTACGTCGGGGGCGGTGCCGCTCTTTGATCAGGTGCTCGACATGGCACGTCTGGGCATTATCCCCGCGGGTTCCTACCGCAACCAGGACTTCTTTGGCCCGCGTGTGGCTGCCGACGAGGACCTGGAGCCGGGTATGTTAGATGCGCTGTACGATCCGCAGACCTCGGGTGGTTTGCTCATCGCGGCGCCTGCTGCCGATGTGGATGAGCTCGCGCACCGTCTGCATGCTGAGGATCGCATCGCTGCCGTTATCGGTCGCGTATGCGAGGCGGTGCCGGGCGGTCCTGCCGTTCGTGTTGTTCATTAAGGAAAACCGTTTATGCGACCGTCCGTTGTTCTGGGCGGTCCCTTTTGAAAGGAAAAACTATGTCTACCAAAATTGAAGTTAATACCATGGGCGATGCCTGCCCGCTGCCCGTCGTCAAGACGCTCAAAGCTCTGAAGCAGCTTGATGGCGAGGGCGCTGTGGTGACCTCGGTCGACAACGAGACCGCCGTCAAGAACATCTCCAAGATGGCGCAGGAGAAAGGCTGCACGGCCTCGGTCGAGAAGGTTTCTGACGCCGAGTGGCACGTGACCGTGGCGACCTCTGGCGCCGTTGCCGTTGCCGATCCCGAGCAAGATGGCGCTGCCTTCTGTGATGCCAGCGCCGGCAAGGGCAAGCTCGTCATTTCCGTCTACACCGACTGCATGGGCCGCGGCGACGACGAGCTGGGCCACAAGCTCATGAAGGCCTTCATCTTTGCCGTGACGCAGCAGGAGGAGCTGCCCGCGACCATGCTGTTCTACAACGGCGGAGCCAAGCTCACCGTCGAGGGCTCTCCGGTGCTCGACGACCTGAAGGGGCTGGCTGAGCAGGGCGTCGAGATTCTCACCTGTGGCACCTGCCTCGACCACTATGGCATTAAGGACCAGCTTGCCGTGGGCGAGGTCACGAACATGTATGTGATCGTGGAGAAGATGGAGCAGGCCGTGCGCGTCGTGCGCCCGTAGCGTATTGGTTGGAGTTGCCATGAGGGAGAAGCGCCCGGCGCTTGTCATCACGTTTCCCACCACGGCGGCCGCCATGGGCTGCGAGTCCCTGTGCATCGAGCGCGGCCTTCCCGGGCGAACGATTCCCGTGCCCGGGGAGGTCGCTGCCGGCTGTGGTCTGGCGTGGAAAGCGTTGCCTGCCGATGAGGAGCTGCTGCGCGGCGAACTCGCCGCGGCGGGCGTTCCCACCGAGGGCTATACCATGATTGATATGTGGGAGGTCGTGCGATGATCTACCTGGATAACGCGGCGACGACCATGCACAAGCCGCAGACGGTCATCGATGCCGTGACGCAGGCGATGTGCTCGCTCGGCAATGCCGGGCGCGGCGCCACGTCGGGTGCCCTCGATGCCGCTCGTACGATTCACGGTTGCCGTGCCAAGCTCGCGCGCTTGCTGGGCTGCCCGCGGGCTGATCATGTGTGCTTTACGCCCAACTCCACCGCGGCGCTCAACACCGCCATCAACGGCGTGGTACGTCCCGGCGACCGTGTGGCCACGACGGTGCTCGAGCACAATTCTGTGCTGCGCCCGCTTAACCGCCTGGCGGCAGAGCGGGGCGTGATCGTTGAGCATGCGGGCTGCGACGCGAACGGTGCGCTCGACTACGAAGAGCTTGAGCGGCTGGTGACGCCGGGCACACGTGCCGTGGTGGTGACGCACGCCTCCAATGTGACCGGCAACGCGGTCGACATTGCGCGCGTGGCCGCCATGGCCCATGCGGCCGGTGCGCTCGTGATCGTCGATGCCTCGCAGTCTGCCGGCACGGCGCATATAGATATGCAGGCCATGGGGCTCGACGTGGTGTGCTTTACCGGCCACAAGGGGCTCATGGGTCCGCAGGGGACCGGCGGCCTGGCCGTGGCGGAGGGCATTGACGTGGCCCCCTGGGCCATGGGCGGTACGGGCGTGCACAGCTTTGATCCACTACAGCCGCTTGAGTGGCCCACGCGCCTGGAGGCGGGCACGCTCAACGGTCACGGCATCGCGGGACTTTCCGCCGGTCTCGACTTTATCGAGGCGCAAGGCGGGGTCGAGGCGATTGCGGCGCATGAGCGAGCACTGGCGGATCGCTTTCTCGCTGGCGTGCGCGAAATCCCGGAGATCAAGCTCTACGGTGCCTTTGACCAGCCCGTGCGCTCGGCGATCGTTTCACTCAACGTGGGCGATATCGATTCGGCCGAGATTTCGGACGCGCTCATGCAAGGGTGGGGGATTGCGACGCGCCCCGGCGCCCACTGCGCTCCGCTCATGCACCGCGCGTTGGGGACCGAGCGCCAGGGTGTCGTTCGCTTCTCGTTTGGGTATTTCAACACGGACGAGGAAGTTGACGCCGCGATTGAAGCTTTGCGCGATTTAGCTTGCTAAAGCGTATATACTTGCGGGATGGGCCTTTTGCCCGTCCCGTTTTTGTTTCGACCCGAAAGGTGGTCCCATGGCCTCATCCGCGCCGCGCGGCCTGCGCTCCGACCATGTCGTTACCGTCGGTATCGCCCTGTTCTCGATGCTCTTTGGCGCCGGCAACCTTATTATTCCGCCGCTGCTGGCGCTGCAGGCAGGTTCTGCCACGCCGGTCGCCATGCTCGGCTTTCTCATTGCCGCCATCGGCCTGCCCGTCATGGGCTTTATCGCCGTGGCACTTGCCGGAACGGCGCGCGAGCTTGCCGGCCGTGTGCATCCCAAGTTCGGCGAGTTCTTTGTCGCGGCGGTGTATCTGGCTATCGGCCCGTGCCTGGCCATTCCGCGCACGAGCTCCACGGCCTTCGAGATGCTGGTGCCGCTGCTGCCCGAGGGCGTCTCGCTCGCCACGGCTCGCCTGGTGTTTGCCGTCGGATTCTTTATCGTCGCATTTGCGCTCACGCTGCGTCCCGGCGTCATCACGCGCGTGCTCGGCCGCATTACGGGCCCCGCGCTCATTGCGCTCATCGTGCTGGTTGTGGGCGCCGCCGTGGTCTCGCCGCTGGGTCCCGCTGCCGCGCCACAGGCTCCCTACGATGCAGGCGCCGCCGTGCAGGGCTTTTTGACCGGCTATCAGACCATGGACCTGCTCGCGTCGCTCGCCTTCGGCATCATCATCGCCGAGACCATTCACGAGCTTGGCGTGACCGACGACAAGCGCGTCGCTTTTGAAATTTCGCGTTCCGGTGTGATCGCCGGCGTGCTCATGGCCATCATCTACTGCGGCTTGGGCCTAGCCGGTATGCAGCTCGGCACCGTGATGCCCGACGCTACCAACGGTGCCGCCATCCTCGCCCGCTCGGCCTCCATGCACTTTGGTCTTGCCGGCACGGTCGTGGTCTTCGCCATCTTCTTCCTCGCCTGCATGAATGTGTGCATCGGCCTTATCAGCTGCTGCTCGCGTTACTTCTGCGAGACGTATGTGGTTAAAGGGGGAGCGGATGCCTCCGAGGAGGCCATGCGCCGTCCCTTTGCGGTTCTCGCCTTTGTGTTCGCGGCGTTCTCGTGCGTGCTTTCCAACGTGGGTCTCGACATGATCCTCATGTTCTCGGTGCCTATGCTCAACGCCCTGTACCCCGTCGCCATCGTGCTGGTACTGATGGGCCTGGTGCACGGTTTTTGCGATGCGCATCCGCAGGTGTGGGTCTGGGTCGGCGGCGTTGTCGCGGTCCAGAGCGTGATCACCTCGGTCCGCGATGCGTTCTTTACGGGCGCGTGGCTGCCGTTCGATGCGTTGCCGCTGGCAGATATCGGTGCTGCGTGGGCACCGGTTGCCGTGGTTGCCTTTGTGATCGGTCTGCTCCATAGTCGTTTTGTCGCACATTCGAGGAGCTAAGGCATCAATGCTTGCACAGGCGGGGAGTCTCCCCTATAATTTCCTTCGCTTTGGGACACGCAAGGTTTAGACCTTAGCTGCTCAACACCTTCGGGACGTGGCGCAGTTTGGTAGCGCGCCTGCTTTGGGAGCAGGGTGTCGCAGGTTCAAATCCTGTCGTCCCGACCATATCTTGCGGGCGTAGTTCAATGGTAGAACCCCAGCCTTCCAAGCTGATGACGCGGGTTCGATTCCCGTCGCCCGCTCCATAAGATAGACGAACGGTTCTGGTTCCTTTTGGGACCAGGGCCATTTTTGTAAGTGTGCGGGGTGACGGGAATCGATGCCGCCCCACATCCCCTCCTAAGTTGCGGTGAAATACGGACTGTTTTTTGGCTTTTATGGCCCATGTAGTCCGTATTTCACCGCAACGATTTGTAAGGTTGGATTTTGATGCCGTTGGGAGGGTCGTAGCGACCGTCTACCGAGAGTGGAAATATTTTTTGAAGCTTTGACCTGCGGCGTCAAGCTTTTGGTCAGCTTTTGGCAAGGCCTGCGGACGGAAGCATGCGATAGCGTAATGGTATTCTCTCCGCCGTGATGGTTATGGGGTTGGCCATGCTCGATAAAGGCAAACATTTTCCGCAGTCATATGCAAGGATGCTATTCTCGGCCGTTGGAATTCATCAAGATGGACAGCTGCTTATAACAATTGATCCTTGGGATGAACGCCGTGCGCGTGAGCTTATATTAGATGCTAAAATTTGTAATTAAGAAGGAGTGATTACATGAACAAAAATATAAAATACTCTCAAAACTTTTTAACGAGTGAAAAAGTACTCAACCAAATAATAAAACAATTGAATTTAAAAGAAACCGATACCGTTTACGAAATTGGAACAGGTAAAGGGCATTTAACGACGAAACTGGCTAAAATAAGTAAACAGGTAACGTCTATTGAATTAGACAGTCATCTATTCAACTTATCGTCAGAAAAATTAAAACTGAATACTCGTGGGTTGATTTTCAATCTCAACGCAACAGCCTGAACGGGC